>JAMPDH010000028.1 GCA_023665725.1 Clostridium sp.
ATTTTGTCAACTTCTTATCTGATTTCTTTATCTGTTTTTAAGATATTATTGCATAAAAAAAGCATAATTTTTTATGCTTTAAAAATAAAAACACATATAAAATCAATAACCATAAGTAATATTAATATATAAACTAAAATTTTTGGAATGAACTTAATTACATATTCTATGATTGGTTTTATTAAATATATAAATGAAATAGAAGCAATTCCCCATAAAAGTGCCATCTCTATACATATATATTTACCAATATGAAATTTAAAACTAGAATAATCCCAAAATACTATTCCAAATACTTTCTCAATTAAAAAGCCACCAATAAACTCTAATATTGTAAGAATAAATGTTGAAAATAAAAATAAAAGTATTACTCTTAAAAATTTATTTTCAGTCTTCTTTCTTACAAATTTATCTATTAAAAGTATTACAATAGAACCAAGTCCATATATAATTGTCCATGGTCCATATAATATTCCACTACCACCTAAATTGCTATAAACAAATGATTCTATAATAAATCCAACTATTGACATTACAAAAAAGTATTTTAAATAATACATGAAATCACCAATATTAGTTTGAATTATTATATTTATTTTATGCAAAATAAAAAATCAAAAAATATATACTATTTTGATTTTTTTTAATTACATTCTTCTACCTAAATTTTCTTCCCTTTGCATACCTTCTAAACATTGTTTAGCATACATTGAAGCGTTAGATAAGTCTTCGTTTGAATCAATTATTCTTCCATCGCTTGGAACCCATCCTACAATCTTTTCCATAACTCCAAGATTTTGAGTTTGCATTGCCATATCTACTGTTTTAGTTAATACTTCAGAATAAGAATAATTTGGATTAATTCCTTTTCTTCTTGCATTTAACCTATTATTTTGCATTTCCATTATATTGAAAAAACTTGTATTTTCATTCATCATAAACTTACCCCTGCTTCCACCATTTTATTTAATAAAATCCTTGAATCATTATTTATATAAGCATTAAACATATTATCAAATCCAACTACTACTGATATCATATTAGCAAGTGTTGCTTCTTCTGGAAATAATTGAACCTCCCCATTATTTCCAACTAATGAATTAGCTAAAATCTCAGTATAACCAATATTAAGTGCCTCAAATCTTCCATCAGTATTAAATCCCATTTGATAATTATTAGATGTTATTATATTCAAAAGTTCAAACATTAACACATGTCTAATATCATATTTTTTTTCGAATTCCCTAGTATTTAAATATAAAATATTTTTTCTGAAATCATACATAGAAATATCATTATTCATAAACTTATCGCACTTTTCAACCCTAAATGTCTTCATTCTTTTATTTAAATTCTCCAAATTAACATTTGGAAATTTATTATTAAATATGACAATAAGTTCAAATAAATTAGCTTTAACTTCTCTTGATAGATTTAAGTTACTATCAAGATTATTCCTAATTTCATCTAACATAGTATCACCATATTAATTTTAACATATCTATAAAAATAAATCTACTACATTTTTACAAAATTTTAATAAAGCTATCCAATTTTTTAATTAGATAGCTTTATCTTTTGATACATTCTACTATATATTAAAACAAAGTTAATTGACTTGATTCATCCATTCCATCAAATATTCCCATTGATCTCATTTTTTCAACTAAAGTTGATGATACCTTACCACGTATTGCAAAATCTTCTATACTCATAAATGACTTTATATTTCTTTCATCAACTATTTTTTTAGCCACTGTTTCTCCAAGCCCATCAATTGCAATAAATGGTGGATATATTTCAGTATCACTAACTACTTTCCAAACAGTGGCTTCACTTTGATATAAATCGACATTTAAAAATTTCATACCACGAGCCGTGGCTTCTAGTGCTATTTTTAAACTTTCAAGTTGACCATTTTCTTTATTAGTTGCATCATACCCTTTATTTTGAATATCCAAAATTCGATTTTTAATTGGAGTATATCCACCTATCATAGCATCAATATCGACATCAGTTGCTTTAGACGAATACCATGACGCATAAAAATAAACAGGCATATGAACTTTATACCAAGCTATTCTAAAAGCACTAATAACATAAGCAGCCGCATGTGCCTTTGGGAACATGTATTTAATCTTACGGCATGATTCAATAAACCATTCTGGAATCGATGCTTCTCTCATTGTTTCAACATGAGATGCCCATGTTTCAGGATCCTTTGATGCTTTTCCTTTACGCACAAATTCCATGATTTTAAATGCTTTAATAGGTTTAACACCATGATACATTAGATATACCATAATATCATCACGACACCCTATAGTTTCTTTAAATGGTACTTGTATATTACCATTTTCATCAGGTGTGCACAAATCTTTGGCATTACCAAGCCATACATCAGTACCATGTGATAAACCTGATATTTTAACAAGCTCAGCAAATGTTGTAGGCTTAGTATCTTCTACTAATTGAATTGTAAATGGTGTACCAAATTCAGGTATCCCTAAAGTTCCAGTTTTACATAAAATTTCTTCTTCAGTAACTCCTAAAACCTTAGTTGATGTAAAAATACTCATAGTTTCTTTATCATCAAGAGGTACAGCCATAATGTCAGTACCAGATTGTAATTGAATAAGTCTTAGCTGAGTCGGATCAGAATGTCCTAAGATATCTAATTTTAGTACACATTCTTCTATTGAATGATAATCAAAATGAGTTGTTCTCCAAGCAGAAGTAGGATCATCGGCTGGAAATTGAAAAGGAGTAAAGTCAAAGCAATCCATATAATCAGGAATAACTACAATACCACCTGGATGTTGTCCAGTTGTTCTTTTAACACCTGTACAACCTATAGATAACCTTTCTATTTCTGCTGTACGCATACTAGTAATTCCCTTTTCTTCTAAATATCCCTTTACAAAACCAAATGCAGTTTTATCTGCAACAGTACCAATAGTACCAGCTCTATAAACATTATCGCTACCAAATAAAACTTTAGTATAAGCATGAATATCAGCTTGATTCAAATCAGAAAAGTTTAAATCAATATCAGGAACTTTATCAGCATTAAAACCAAGGAATGTTGCAAATGGCATATCTTGTCCATCTTTTATCATTGGGATATGACAGTTTGGGCACTCCAAATCTGGTAAATCAAATCCACAAGAGTAATTTTTACCTAATGATTCATGATTTTCATCTTCGAAAAGACTAAGCTTACATTTACTACAACGATAATGAGCAGATAACGGATTTACTTCAGTAATTCCCATCATAGTTGCTACAAAGCTAGAACCAACTGATCCACGAGAACCTACTAAAAAGCCATCATCATTAGAACGTTTAACAAGCCTTTGAGCAATCAAATAAATAGGATCAAAGCCTGCACCTATTACTCCTCCTAAAGAAGATTTTAATTTTTTTTCTACTCCTTCTTCATCTAAAGCATCAGTATCAGTTTCTTTTAAATATTTTCTAACTTGGTTTAATACTGCATCCTTTCCTGACAAAATAACTTCATGTAATCTCTTAAATGATTCTTTTTCTAAATTGTTAGGATCTTCATTTTTTAAATCATGTTTAATAGATGTTAAAACAATATCTCCATAAAGTTCTGTTCCAAGTCTTTCTTCAATTGAATATGGTAACGGATTACCATACCAATCATTAGCTTTAGTATAAACAAGATCAGTTACTACTCTAGGGCAATCCAAATAACTTGTCTCATCATCACTTTTAACACGTGGTGAATAAGGAGTTCCTCCAGTATCGGGTATTACTTCTATTTCCTCTACCATATCAAGCACTTTATTAGTATTTTTAACTACTATTTCATAAGCTAAATCTTTATCTAAGAAATTAAAATCATCGAGCATTTCATTTGTTGTCCTAAAATGCTGTGATGGAATATTAGTAATATCTTTTTTAGCTAAAGGATGACGTCCTCCGCCAGGCACTTTTTGATTAACAATAATTTCACGATAAATTTTATCTTCTTTATCAAAATGGTGAACATCACCAGTTGCTACTATAATTTTTCCCGCTTCTTTAACAGCGCTAATTATTTTCTTTAAATGACTTTTTAATTCGTTTTCATCCTTAAAATCACCTAATTGAATTAAATGATTGTAAACACTAACAGGTTGAACCTCTACATAATCATAAAAATTAATTATATTAGTAAATTCTTTTCCTTCCTTACTTCTAGCTTCAGTAAATACTTCCGATTCATAACAACCACTACCAATTAATAGTCCCTCTCTAAGTTCACTTAACTTACTCCTTAAAATTCTAGGTGTTTTATATAAATAAACTGTATTAGCAAGTGAAATAATAGTAAATAAATTTTTAAGGCCTTTTTTATTTAATGCAATTGCATTAAAATGATAGCATCTACCAAATTTATGGATTTCATCTTTAGAAATTAAATTATCTAAATCACTTATTTTTTCAAATCTTTGTTTTTCTAATTTTTTTAGCATTTTACTAAATACTAAAGCAGTTCCTTCTGCATCATAATCAGCTCTATGGTGAGCATCTTCATCCCAAACAACATCATATCTTTTAACAAGTGCAGATAAAGAATGTCTTGAAAAGCCTTGATCTAATGCACGAGATAACTCTAAAGTATCTATTACAGTATTTTCTAATTCACCTAAATTATACTTTTTCATAGCCATTTGAATAAATGAAATATCAAACTTAGCATTATGGGCAACTAGTGGAAGATTCCCTACCCATTCTAAAAACATTTTAGTTACTTGATTTTCATCTTTTTTACCTCTTACCATATCATCAGTAATACAAGTAAGTTCAGTAATTCTATCCGGAATATGTCTTTTAGGATCAATTAGTTCGTCAAATCTATCAATAATTTCGCCATCTTTAATTTTAACCGCACCAATTTCTATCATTTGATCCGCATCACCAGCATTAAACCCTGTTGTTTCTGTATCAAACACCACATAAGTATTATGAATTAAATCATCATCTGTTGGTCTTACTACAATATTTACAGTATCATCAACCAAAGTAAGCTCAGTCCCATAAATCCCTTTAAAAATAGGAGGTTTTTTTAATGTTTCTTTTTCTTTTTCTAATCTTTTATTTAATTCCTCTATTTTTTCATTATTTTTTTCATTTTTTATTTCTTCTTCTAAAGATACAATATTTTCTTTAATTTTATTACGTATTTTTTTATTATGACCATTTATAATACTAAAAGAAATAGGAAACGCCTGACATCCATTATGGTCTGTTATTGCAACACCCCTATATCCCATTTGAATTGTACGTTCTACTAATTCACAAGTATGTTTTCCAAGATCTAATTTTGTAAGTCCATCCATTTGACTCATCATAGTATGTGCATGTAACTCTACTCTTTTTTCTTCACATGTATCTATTCTCGGTTCTTTTATATTATCTACTATATTTATATCTCTTGCATTTAAAACAAGTTCCTTAGAATACATGTCATTTTTAGTATAGCCTCTTATCTTATAATAATTACCCTCTTTTAACTTACTTCTTAAATCATTATATTCATCATCACTTTTTGTAAACACTTTACAATATAAACTATCCGTTTGATCAGTTATCTTAAGAGTAATTATTTTAAAATCAGATTTACTTGATTCAAAATAATCAATACCAAATACAGAAACTATTACGGTAACATCATCTATTTCACTATATATACTGCTTAAATTAGTTGGCTCAGTAGTAATAGTTTTTCCAAGTACTACATCTGGTTTATCTTCAGTTTTAGTTCTCCTATAATTAGAAAATTTATGTTTTTCTTCTTTTATATCTTTTTTTTCATCTTTTTTAGTTTCATTTATTTGTTTAATATCAGATATTAAATCTTCATGAGCTTGCTCTAATAATCCTTCATTTGATGAATGATTTATAGTAACATCAACATCTATATTCCCATATCCAGCGCTTTTAAATATATCTATAAATTTATCTTTTATGTTCAATAATTTTGTTTGCTCCATCCCATTTTCACATTCAATATTTAATACTTGATTTTCTAACTTTACATTATAATTTAAATACATTTCTAAAAGAGGAAATTCTTCTTTATTTATAACATACTTATAATAATCATTTACAAAATCATTATTAATATTAATTGGTTCTATTCTTAAACCTATATAATCAAAAGTATTATATTTTTCTATAAGCAATTTTTTTAATATATCATATACTTCTACTGGTAATATGTTATCTATTTCAATAACAAAAACATAAGATGTATTTGCTTTATTTGAAATTATTTTAACTAAATTTCCATCTAAAAAATAATCATAGTATTCTTTTGGAAACTTTATTTGATCTAACAAAAATATAAGTTTATCATGCATATTACCACCTTCTATATAAGTATATCAAAAAAAGGTATTTCTAGTAAATAAAAATATCTTTTTTATATTAATATTATAATTACATTAATTCCTTTATATCATTAATTGATAAATCAGTAACTTTAGCTATAAAATCTATAGTTGACCCCTCTTTTAACATATTTTTAGCTATTTCAATTTTATTTTTGGCAATGCCTTTTTCCATGCCATTTTTCATACCTTGTTCTTCTGCATAAAGAAGTCTTGTATTCATAATCTTTTCTTGCTCTTTTTCTTCA
>JAMPDH010000029.1 GCA_023665725.1 Clostridium sp.
TAATAGCATTGTTATTATGTATTGGATTTATAATTTATGATAAAGTAATATCAAAGGATAATAATACAACTAATACTGAAAATAACAATTTAAATAATACAAGTGACGTAGTAGAACTTGATATTAATAGTAGCACAGTTAAAAATTTAGTTTACCCATATAGAGGAATTGATACAAGTAATACCAATTTTTATGAGGTAGTTCTAGTAAATTTTAATATTGAAACAGCAGATATAGGAGTGCTTAGAGATGCAGCTTCGTATGAAGTATCACATGATGAAATTATTGATAATGTAGATATAAGTAAAGATTCACATGCTAAGGATTTGGAAAACAAGGGGCTTATTTGGGTTCCATGTGAGGGGTGTTATTCATATACAACACCAGCAGCAATGAAAAAGGCTTTTGCAAAAATAGTTGGACCAGATATTGAATATACGGATGGACAAGGTGCAAAAACTTCAAGAAACTTTTATTATGATTCAATAGATTCTCGCTATTGGTTAGAACTACTAGTAGCTGATGTTCCTATAAATTCTGGATCAAGGATATATAAAGCGGAACAAAAAGATGATGAAATATATGTATATATTGCAGCATATTTGTTATCATACGATGGTGATTTAGCTTCGGATTATATATATCAATATAACTCAAATTTTACTTTGGATGAAGAATCTGCTTTAGTTGGTTTACTTGATATTAGTGAAGGCTTGGAAGACCATGAGGCTAGAATTAATAAGGCAGTAGATCAATTAATAAGAGAAAACAAATTAAAAACATATAAATTCACTTTTAAAAAACAAAGTGATGGAAAATATTATGTATATAGTGGAGAATGGATGTAACCATTCTTTTCTTTATAAAATAAATTTAAAATTATAAAAATTTTTATTAAGTTTATGTGCATATAGCTAATTATGTATTAATATATCACCATATAAAAGTTCTCTACTTTTAGTTTACCAGTACATTACTTTATATTATAAACTGTCATTGACAAAATTAAGGGGGGGGGGGTATAATGTAGTTATAGAAAAGGAAGTGACTTAAATGAATGAAGGAATTCAAAGAAATGATAAAAATAATGGAAATAAAATAAAGATAGTAATAATAGTGTTACTTGTAATAATAGTATTAGGATTATTAGCTTATATAATATTTGGGAAAAATATAAATAAAGATAGTGATAAAACTAATACTGGAAATAACAATTCTAATAATACAAGTGATGTAGTAGTACTTGATATTAATAGTGATTTGGTAAAGGGTTTAAAAACTCCAATGATTGTCAATACTTTTGAGAAACCTATGGACTTTAAGGCAACAACTGATATGATGCCATATATGAGAGATTTAGTATTTCAATATTTATATTTACCTCCAGGTGATTTTTACGATGATTCACCCGAATTTGAGTTGAATTTACCAATTTCAAACTGTGGTTATTATAGATATGTCAGTGCAGATGAAATGAAAAATAAGTTTAAAGAATTTTTTGGCCCAGATGTAGAATACACAAATGGACAAGGTTTTTATACATATAGTGATAGTATTATGGATGGGAGATTTTATTATGATCCAAAAGATTCACGTTATTATTATGCAATATGCTGTTGTGTAGGTGGAGGTGAAGGTTTTTATGGTTCAAAAATTTATAAGGCAGAACAAAAAGATGATGAAATATATGTATACACAATTGTGTATGCGAGTAATTATATAGATTATAAAGTTTATGATATTTCTACTGGTAATTATTTAGGTATATTTGAAGATATAGATAAAGAGATGGATAATGCAACTATAGAAAAATTGATAAATGAAAATAAATTAACAACATATAAATTTACATTTAAAAAGCAAAGTGATGGAAATTATTATGTATATAGTGGAGAATGGATGTAACCATTCTTTTCTTTATAAAATAAATTTAAAATTATGAAGGTTTTTACTATATGTAGCTAATTATGTATTAATATATCACTCTATAAAAAATAAAAATGGTAGAAAAAAGTATAGATAATGGTGCGGAATTTAATAAAAAGGAATTTTAATTTATTGATTATTACATATATTTATAGTATAATCTTGAGGGAAAGAGAGTGAAATAACATGATAGAAAGACTAGATGCAATAGAGAAAAAATATAATGAAATATCTGAGGAAATGTTAAAACCAGAAGTTATTTCTGATATAAAAAAAACATTACAATATTCTAAAGAACAAGCATCACTTAGAGATGCATATAATATATACCAAGAATATAAAACTATAATAGAGGATATAAAGGCAGCTAAAGAAATGGTAAAAGATCCTGAAATGTCTTCTTTTGCAAAAGAAGAATTAATTGTATTAGAAGAAAAAAAACAATCTTTAGAAAGTCAAATAGAAATATTATTATTACCAAAAGATCCTGATGATAATAAAAACGCAGTTGTTGAAATAAGAGGTGCAGCTGGAGGCGATGAAGGAAATATTTTTGCGGGTGACTTATATGATATGTATAGAAAATATTGTGAGGATCAAAATTTTAAATTAGAAATATTAGAAGAGGAAAAATCGGATTCAGGTGGATATTCATTAATTAGTTTTTTAGTTAAGGGAGAAAATGTTTATTCTAAACTTAAATATGAAAGTGGTGCACATAGAGTTCAAAGAGTTCCTGTTACTGAAACTCAAGGTAGAGTTCATACATCTACCGCAACTGTTTTAGTAATGCCAGAAGTAGAAGAAGTCGATTTTGAACTTGATATGAATGAAGTTAGAATTGATATAACTAGAAGTAGTGGTTGTGGAGGACAAGGTGTAAATACAACTGATTCTGCTGTAAGGCTTACTCATATACCAACAGGAATTGTTGTTTATTCTCAAACCGAAAGAAGTCAAATAAAAAACAAGGAAAAGGCTTTAAAAATATTGCAAACACGTCTTTATGATTTAAAAAAACAGGAACAAGAAAAAACTCTTGGTGAGGAAAGAAAAAGTAAAATTGGAACAGGAGATCGTTCTGAAAAAATAAGGACATATAATTATCCTCAGAATAGGGTAACAGATCATAGAATTAATTATACTTTAAATACTTTAGATAGGGTTATGCAAGGGGATATTTATAAAGTTATTGACGCGTTAATAGTGGAAGATCAAAATCGTAAATTAAAAGGTGAATAATGGATAGTATAAAATATTTGGAAAAATATTTACCTAAGGATAAGTTACAATATGGTTTACAGCAGTTACAAAAAGGTATTCCACCACAATATATAGTAGGTAATGTGGAGTTTTATGGTTATAAAATTAAAGTTAATAAAAATGTTTTAATTCCGAGGTTTGAAACTGAAGAGTTAGTTGAAAAATCAATATATTATATTAAAAAATTTTTTGATAATAATATAAATATATTAGATATAGGTACAGGTAGCGGATGTATATCGATTGCTTTAAAAAAAAATATTCCTAATGTAAATGTAACAGGTATAGATATATCATCTGAGGCTTTAGAAGTGGCAAAAGAAAATGCAATAGAAAATAGCTGTAATATTAATTTTATACAAAGTGATTTATTTGAAAATATAGATAGTAAATATGATGTTATAATAAGTAATCCTCCATATATAGATATTAATGAAGATATTATGGATATTGTAAGAAATAATGAACCGCATATAGCTTTGTTTGCTAAAAATAATGGTTTATATTTTTACGAAAAAATATTAAAGGATGCTAATAAATATTTAAATGCTAAAAGTTTGCTTGCATTTGAAATAGGTTATTTACAAGGGGAAGAAATTTTAAATTTATCAAAAAAATATTTTCCTAATAGTAAAGTTTCATTAGAACGTGATCTTCAAGGAAAAGATAGATTTATATTTATATTTAATTTATAATCTAGTTGAAAAACTAGATATTTTTTTTGCTTTAAAAAAGGATATTTAAAAATTATATAGTACGTTATAAGTAGTGAAGGAGGTGAAGATTTTGATAAAAGAAGAAATAAAACTAATGCCAGGAATATATGATTGTATATTTAAATCAAT
>JAMPDH010000002.1 GCA_023665725.1 Clostridium sp.
CCCCCCCCCTTAATTTTGTCAATATATAGTTGTACTGGTAAACTAAAAGTAGACAACTAAGGGTGTTATGTAGACACTTATAATTATTTAGTATACAATTTTATCAATATATATACAATTTTTGAAATGATGTGATTTATTTATATATACTAATTCTTTAAAGAAGTGCACTAGTTTATGAAAAAAATTAAAACAAAAGATTAATAATGTTTTAGAATAATCTATACTAATAAAATGACAGTTTAAAGCCAAACTGTCATTTTGTCTACCATTTGTTTTTTGCATATTTTCTTATATAATTAAATTTTCTTACAAATAACCATAATCTTCTTTTTATAGATTTATCTAAATCACATTTTAAAGGATTAACTATCTTATTATTTCTTAAAATATTTTTTATTTCTTTTTTTAATATAGGATTATCTATATATTTATTTATTACAGTTTTTGGTACAAATGATAATACACATTTCTTATCAATATGAGTATATTCTTTTACCTTATTATATATTAAATCATCTACCATATACTCTACTAGATTAAATCCACAAGCAGTTAAATAATAACTACTTCTTGCTTGCCTTGGATTTATTTCTAAAACCTTATATTTTCCATCTCTTTCATCATATTTCATATCAAACTCTGCGAATCCTTCATAATTAATATCCTCTAAAAATTTTTTCATTTTTGCAACTTGATTACTAAAATCTCCAAATTCTGAAAATCCATTAACTAAAACAGTACAATTTCCAATACCCGTCTTAGTATGTTCCTGTAACCCTATTTGTGCAAAAGTAGAAAGTGTTACATTATGATTTTTGTCACAGAAAAATATTGCATCAAATAATTTAGTATCATCTCCTGGTATAAATTCTTGAATTATTAAGTTGTCATCATATCCAGATTCTTCTATTTTTTTAATGGTTTCTAGTAGTTCCTTTTTACTATTTAACTTATATACTTTTGCTTGTCCAGAAAACTCTTTTTTATGATAGCTTACACCATTTCCAGGTTTTAATATAATAGGGTATTTAAAACTATTTAATTGTTTTATAGATATAGATTTTTTTTGATTACAAGGATAAATACAAGTATTAGGAAAATCAAGTTCCGAATCCTTAAATACTGTATAAAATTTATCTTTTATTAATAAATTATTAAGTAATTCTAAATCTATAGAATAAAATTCATAGTATCTTTCTAATAAATACTTATTTTCCACCATAAGTCTAATATAAAAATCATTACTACCAATTAATATTAATTTTTTCCCCTTATGATTTTCTGCAAAATTTTTTAAGGTTTTTCTAAATGTATCTGTATCCCATAAATTGGACTCATAACTAATATTTAATATTTTACTAGTTCCAGTAAAATTCATCATCTCTTTAGCAATTAAATATGGTTTAATTTTATATGCTTCATAACAGCATCTTGCCATATAATAAGCATTAATATCAGAGCCTAATATTACAACATCAAAATCCATAATTATCACCTTTTTAATTATACCATTTATAAACTAATAAGTAAATCAATAATAGTTTATAACGCCTAACAAAAAATAGGAAAATATTCCTATTAATCTAATAATTTTTCTATTGCCTTACTTACTCCAAGTTTGCCATACTCATAAGTTGATGCTCCCTGCTGATATGCAATATAAGGACTTCTTATAGGTCCATCACAAGAAAGTTCTATAGAAGAACCTTGCGTAAAGGTTCCTGCTGCCATTATTACCTTATCATCATATCCTGGCATATCCCAAGCTTCTGGTACCACAAAAGAATCAATTGGTGACCCCGCTTGTATACCTTGACAATATTTAATTAATTTGTTTTCATCTTTAAATATTATATTTTGTACAATATCCGCCCTTTTCTCATTATATTTAGGTTCCACTTCATAACCTAGCTTTTCCAATAAATAACTTGTTAAAATTGCTGTTTTTAAAGAAGAAGCAACAACACTAGGAGCCATAAATAAACCTTGGTATAAATACTTATTTATGCCTATTGTCGGTCCAACCTCTTTACCTTCTCCAGGAGATGTTAATCGTTCTCCGACCAGATGAATTAAATTACTTTTTCCACATACATATGCCCCATTTGGTGCGATAGTTCCACCTAAATTTTTAATAAGGGATCCTACTACTATATCTGCACCAACTTCTATTGGTTCTTTTTTATCAACAAATTCACAATAACAATTATCTATCATTATTATAACTTCTTTATCTATTTTTCTAATAAATTGTATAACATTTTCTAAACTTTCTATAGTTATACTTTTTCTAGTAGAATATCCCTTAGATCTTTGAATTTCAATAAGTTTGATCCTATTTTCTTTTAATACTTTTTCTATTTTTTCTAAATCAAAATCATTATCTATTAGATCTACTTGCATATAATTAACACCAAAAGATTTTAAAGAACTAGGGTTTTCTCTTATTCCTATAACCTCATCTAATGTATCATATGGTTTCCCTGTAATACTTAACATAATATCATTTGGTCTTAAAAGTCCAAATAAAGTAACAGTTAATGCATGTGTACCTGATATAAATTGACTTCTTACTAACGCATCTTCTGATTTAAATATATCACTATAAACAAGTTCCAAGGTATCTCTTCCAATATCTCCATATCCATAACCAGTTGTAGAAGAAAAATGTGTTTCAGAAACATTATATTTTCTAAAAGCATTTAGTACTTTTTCACTATTATATAAACAAACTTCATCTATTTTTTTGAATTCTTCTTTTAAGTTTTCCTCTGCATTTTTTATCATATCATTTATCATATATATCACCCCATCTTATTATGTCTCCACTTTTTATATCAGAACTACTTAATTTTACAATTTTATCAGAAATTTCTAATGGCTCATATAATCTATTTTGATTTGTTCTTTTTAATTCATTTTTTAAAAACTCTTGATTCATCTCTTTAACACTATCAGTATTAATGAAAGGAAGTAATATAGCAAATATTTTAATACTAGGAATAGCTAAAGCAAAAGTTTTAGTAATTGAGTTAAGTGCTGCCTTTGAAGCAGAATAATCAATATTTAATTCGTTATATGTGTCAACTGAATCTGTTGAAGAAATATTTATAATTAAATCTACACTCTTACTAAAATATTTAGTAACTAAAAATTGTCCAACAACATTAACCTCTAAAACCTTCATAAATTCTTCTTTTGTTTTATTATCAATATAGTTATCACAACAAATTGCAGCATTATTTACAAGTATATCAACTTTTCCAAATTTAGAAATACTTTCCTCATACATTCTTTTAATATCACATTCTTTACTTATATCAGCTTTAATTAATAATACATCGACGTTATAATTTTTAATTATTTCTTCTTTCAAAGCATTTGCTTTAGCAACACTATTATTATAATTTATAATTACATTATAATTATTTTTAGCAAAACTCCTTATTATATAAGAACCTAGTCCTCTAGCAGAACCAGTTACTAATACTACCTTCCTATTTTCCATTAAATTACCACCTTTTATATAATATTAAAACTATCAAATTGATAGTTTTATTTTGATTTGATTTGAGAAATATATTTTTCTATTTTCAAATGCCAATTAGGATCAGCTGCGTATCTTTTATTGATTTGTTCAGGTGTTGTTAAACCCTTAGAAATATAATTATAATATAAATTAGATATATAACCTTTTATACCTTCTTCTTGAGTTTCATATTTCTTATATGATCCGCCATTACAACTAGGTCCACCTTTTTGGCCACCATAATTATTGCAAACGCGAGCTAAATAACTACAATTCCACTTACAACCAGTTTCATGTAACATAACAGCAACAGCTAAATAAGGATCAACACCCAATTCTAAAGAATATTTGGCAAAAATATCTCCTTTTCCCGCAACCGTAGAATTTAATGATTTATTTAATTTTTCAGAAAGTTCATTAAAAGTCATACCATCATATACGATTTCTTCCTTTGGTTCCTCTGCCTTATTCTCACATAAAACATGTCTATTTTCTATTAATAACAATTTAGTACTATTTTTAGCACCTATTACACAAATAAATACCATAGATAGTAATAATGTTATAAAAATTAACCTATTTTCTTTCAAATTGTTTCACCTCATTATTAGGTAAATTAATTTTAACATTTTAATTACTTATTTGTCAAATTACTAAAAACATTACTTTAACTCATTTAATTCTTCAATTGACAACTTAGTTACCTTTGATACAAATTCTATTTTAGAGCCTTCTCTTAACATATTCTTAGCTATTTCAGTTATTCCTTGTTTTTTTCCTTCTTCATATCCTTCGATTTTTGCTGAATTTCTTAATTTCCTTTGTACATTTTCATAATCATATTCATCTACAAACTTATCATTCATACTTAATCTTTCCAATTCTTCTGCTATTATTTTATTATCATTATCTTTTTTATCTATTATTTCTTTTAGATTTTTTGCTACAATTATGATATGTATATCTCAATATACAGTTATAGCCTCAGTATCACTTGTTTTAATTTCTTTTAACGCTCCTTTAAGTATAGAAAATAAATAAATATTAACTTTCTTTTTACTAATAGAACTTATATAATCTTTATAACCAATAAGTTGTGTATTATATTTTAAATCATCAACATTAGATAACTTATAATCAATTATATCTATATAATCTTCATACTCTATCATTAAATCTATTATTCCCCTATTTCTAATGCCATCTTTAACATATTCAAATTCATATTCTTTATATATATTAGAGTTTTTAATATTTTTAAATATATCATTACTTAAAAAATATTTTATTTTACTAGCAATATCCTTATCTATTTTAGAATAATCGGGATTTTTTAAATCTATCATTTCAAAAATTTTATGAATTTTCTTACCATATTGCATATTATTATATTCTTCTCTTGTTATTAAATCATCTTGATTTTTAGAATAATGTTTTTCTAGTATTTCTCCATTTGGTATACTTAACTCACTAATATTTAATCCTATTACATCTTTTACTATATCTACATTAGTTTTAAATGTTACTTTATAATCTTTTGTAAGTTTTATATTATTTATATCTTTTATATAAGGCTCTAATATATAATTAATAGAATTTAAAATATCATAAAATGATCTATACTGAAGTTTAATACTATCATTAAGTCTTTGTTCATTATTAAATTTTGGTGAAAGTATAATTATTTTTTCACGACTTCTTGTAAGTGCTACATAAAAAAGTCTTATTTTTTCAGAAATTTCTTCTTTAATATATTTATCTTTTAAAATATACTTATAAATAGTTTCATTAGTACCCATATTATAATAAGGTGAAATTATTCCTAAATCATTATCATATATAAATTTATCTTTTAAATCACTTATATTAAATTTTTTATATATTAAAGAATAATAACAAATAGGAAACTCTAATCCCTTACTTTTATGTATAGTCATTATTTTAACACTATCAGTATTTTCCATATTAACTTGATATTTTATATCAAAATCATTTTCCTTAATATTATTTAAAAACTTTATAAAATCATCTATATCATATCCAAATGATGAAGTACTTTTACACAAATCTTTTATATAACTTATAAGAGTAAGTGAAGAAGTAATATCTCCTATTTTTTCTAGCTTTTCAATTATTTCAAAACTATCTATTATATTATCTAATAACATACAAGAAGTAATATCAGATATATTAATTAATTCACTTATTTTATTAAAAAGATTACTATTGATAAAATCGCCATTTAACTCCCTAAATATATTATTATCATTTTCCTCAATTAAAAAACTTCTAGAAATACTCATATATAAATACTTAAATTCAGTATCAAATTCTTTATTTCTTACTTTAACTATTAAATTCAATATATTTCTAATTAATGTAATTATTACATTTTTAGTAATAACTTCATCTTTAACCAAAGTCAATGGAATTTTCATATATTCGAATACTTTTTTATATAAATCAAAATCAGTAGTTCTATCAACTAATATAGCAAAATCTCCATATTTTACATTTCTTAATTCAAAATTTTTCCTATCTGTTACTTGGTATTTTTCTATTATTTTAGATTTTATATCATTACATATAGTAAATACTTCCTGTTCATTTTTATTATAAATTTCATCTTCTTCGTATGAATATATTTCTAATTCTAAATTTTCATCTACATCTTTATATGAAGTATTACCAAATCCTAGTACATGTCCATTATTATAAGTAACTCCTCCAAAATCTTCAGACATAATACTTTCAAAAATTAAATTTATACTATCTATAACTTCTTTTCTAGATCTAAAATTTTTACTTAAATCTATTTTAATTCCACCATTATTTTTAGAATAATTATCATACTTATTTTTAAATAAATATGGATTAGCATTTCTAAATCTATATATAGACTGCTTTATATCTCCTACCATATAAACATTATTATTTTGTATTAAGTTTATAAAACTCTCCTGCAAATCATTTGTATCTTGATATTCGTCTATTAATATCTCATCAAAAGAACTTTTAATTTCATTGCATACAAATTCATTATTCTTAACAAGGTTATACGCCATAATAGCAATATCATTAAATTCATATGAACATATTAAATCTTTATAATTTTTTATTCTTTCATCTAACTCTTTTATTATATATATTATTATTTCTACATTATCTTTTGTTTTATATAAACTTGAAATTATATCATTTTTACTTTCATATATACATATATTTTTTAGTTCTTTTAAAATATTTGATATAGAATTTTTTAAATCTTTTAATTCATCAGAACAATTTCTAGGAAGCATTGGTATTTTAATATCAATATTTAACACTAAATTGTCATAGTCTTTACAATTTATTATTTTTGATAAGCCTTCTTTTATTTTTTCATAATACTCATTATAATCTAAATACGAAATATCCTTTAGTTTATCTGATATTGAGGTAATTTTATCCAAAATTATATTCCAAAATTGGTCATAGTGTTTTTTTATAGTATTTTCATTATAATTTTCACTTATAAAGGTTTCTAAATATGATATTTTATCAGTTTTTAAACTGAGTTTACTATTAATACTTAATATTTCTTCTCTAAAAGATTTATCGTCTTTTAAATAAAAGTTATTTATAAGATTTATAAATTTTTCATTTTTTTCTTTATATAATCTTTCAAATATATCATTTAAAAATTCAATTTCCATAACTCTAATTATATTAGAATCAACAATAGATACACTCTTTTCTATACCAAGTAAATAATGATATTTCTTTACAACAGAAAGCGAATAACTATCAAATGTTGTTATATAACTAGAATCAATTAAATCTAGATTATCTTTATCATTTAGTTTAATAAGTTCATCCTTAATTCTATCCTTCATTTCATGAGCAGCTAAATTTGTAAAAGTTAAAATAAGAAGTCTATCTATTTTAGTATTTTTTAATTTGTTAATTACACGGTGCGTTAAAACAGCAGTTTTTCCACTTCCCGCTCCTGCACTTACTATAATATTAGAACCATCTTTATAAATAGCGTCTTTTTGTTCATTAGTCCAATTAGGCAATTTTATCTTCCTCCTTTCTAGTTTCTAAAGTAACAAAATCTTTTTCATCCCTAAAACAAATATCACTATATATACATTTAGAACAAGAATTATAATCTCCTATCCTTTTAGGATTTATTTTAAAATCTCCAGATAAAATTTCATCTATAGCATTATCTATTTTATTATCTACCAAATTTATAATATCTTCTATTTCAGTTTGGCTAAGAAGTTTAGTATACTTTGAAAAACCATTGTTAGTTTTTTTCATACTTTTTAATATTAAACTATTATCATAAGTAGAATCTATTTTTTCTATTAAATTTTCATCATCAATCGTGTACCCAACTAATTTTAACTTATCTCTAGCTTCCTCAATAGTTTCATATTTTTGATTTATAAGTTGATAATATAAACCAATTATTTTTATATTTTTCATCTCTTTATTTATTAAATATAAATATATAGGCAATTGCATATCAATACCATATTTTATATTATCTAAACTAGTATTAGGACTCCCTGTTTTATAATCAACTATAATGCCATAAATATCATTATTTTCTTTCAAATACATGAGTTTATCAATAACTCCCATAAATGTTACTTTTATATCATGACCTTTATCTATATATATTTGTTTTTCATATAAGCTATTATTTAATTTTGTATATTTTTTCTGTTCATTTATTATTTGTATAACATCTTTTAATGAAGATATAAGTTTATTTATAAAAAATAATTCCTTATTTGAAAAACTTTTATTTAAGTCTTTTAGATACTTTTTTACTTCATAATCAAAATTAAAATCTTTATTAAATGCAACAGATAATATATAATGATATAAATTACCTATTACTAGATAAAACTTATCATTTTCTATATTTAGTTTAAGTATATCATTTACATAGTATTTAAATTTACAATTATAGTAATTATTAATACTAGAATATGAAAGTAATAATTTATTACCCAAAAAATTGTATAAATTTTTATTATCTATACCTTTAAAACTATTATCATATGATTTATAGTTTAAATTATATATAGAATATAATAAATTTAAATTATCATTTTTATATCCATATTTTATATATAAATCCAAATAATTAGTTAAATTTAGTTTATTTATTCCATTTGAATACTTAGATATTAATGTACTTTTTTTAATAACTTCTATATTTAATTCATCTATTAAAGAACATTTGAAAAAATTAGAATTAAAAGATTTTAATGAATATGTAATAGTTAAATTAGGTAAATTTTTCAAATAATTTATAGTATTTTTTTTAACAATTAAATTTATATCTTTAGAAGTATCATAACCTAATAATTTTTTATTATCATCTGATAAATAATCTTCATCTTTATTAAGGACAGGATAATTACTATTAAATCCAAGTAAAAAGTTATACTTTAATTCTTTATTTAATTTTATAGAATTTAAGTATCTAATGGACTCAATCTTTGTAACTTTCACCTCATGAACAATTAAATCATATAAATATATATCTTCACACCAACTATATTTATTACATATTTTTAAAAATTTATCATACAATTTTGAAGCTTTAATAGAATTAAGTGCTTCTTGTAATCCTTTTTCTTTTAAAGTTTTTAAAAACATTTTGCATGTATTTGTTCCATATAAATAATTATCCTTATTTTCTTCTATAGGAATATTGTAAAGTTTAAATACTAATGACAAAATTTCAGTATATTCATCTTCTACATTTAATATTGCTATATCATTTATATCAACATTATTACTTATAAGATTTGAAATTTTCTCAGCAATAAATGATATTTCATCTAGCATATTTTCAAATTCATAACATTTATCTATTACAAATTCTTTTTTGTTATTTTTTAATATTTCGACATCTGTAATTTGTTTTAAATCCTCTACTATGTGCATTTCATAATGATTTAGTTTCGTATACCCATATATTTTTATAGATTTACTTTTTAAATATGATTTATATAAATCATTATATATAAGTAAATTATTAGATATTAACTCATTTTTTATTTTAACTAAATTATCTAGTTTTTCTATATTATAACTTTTATCTTCAACATAATATAAATTATCTATTATAATTTTAGCATTATCAAATTTAAAATTATATTCTTTCATCAAAAAATGTATTGCTTTTTCATCATAACTAAAATATAACTCATTTTTTATATCATTAAAAGTAGTTATTTTTATATTATGTAATTTATTACTTAAATCAAAAATTAATTTATTTTTAAGATTAGTTGGTACAATAAGTAAAATATCTTGATTTGAGTGCATAGTAAATCACTTCCTAATATAATTTTATCAAATAGGAATGAGGAAATCTATAAAAAAAATCTAAAATTAGATTTTTAATTTTATCAATTATTAACATAATTTTTACTTTCCTCATCCATTTCAAAATAATCAATTAAATCTTGATCTAATATAGTGGATTTAAATATTTTCATATTATCAACTCATCTTTCTAAGTTATATAATAATATAATATTTACAAGATTTTTGTATAATTTTGTAATTAATACTGCTCTAATTTATATATTTTAATTATTAACAGAACTTTTGAATAACATTTTGATTATTACTAATTTCATTTATAAAAATAGATGGATTTTTAATAGGAGTTACTATATATACTTTATTTTTTGTTCTTGTAAGAGCCACATAAAAAAGCCTTCTTTCCTCAGGATAAGCAATATTTTCTAATATATTACTATCAAAAACACTAATTAAATCATCATTTTTTATTTTACTTGGAAATCCATGTATATCATCGATTGCATTTATCAATATTACCTCATCAAAACCTAATCCTTTAGATGCATGAACTGTTAAAAAGGAAATATCTGAATTACTACAACTATTACATATTATTTTGTTATCAATACCCTTTTTAAAATATTTGCTTTCTAATAAATCATTTATATCACTATTATATCTTCCAAGTAATAAAATTTTTGAAGTTTTATTTTCTAAATATATATTATTAATTATATTATTTATAACTTCTATCTTATTATTATCATAATAATTTATTTCTATAGGATTTTCTAAATGCTTATTTGATACTAAATTTTTCTTATATTGATTAGTATTTTTACATACAAAGTTACCTGCTACATCTATAAGTTCCTGACTATTTCTATAAGTTTTTGTTATTTTAATGATTTTTGAATATCCAAATAATTTATCAAAATCAGTAAATAAAGATATTTTGGAACCAGAAAATCCATATATAGATTGCCAATCATCTCCAACAGCAATAATCTTGGAATTAAATGTATCAGATATTTTTTTTATAAAATTATATTTTTGGAAAGATACATCTTGATATTCATCAATTATTAAATAACTATAATTAACATTTTTATTTAACTCTTTATATTTAGAAATATCACAACATGCATAATTTATCATATCCTCAAAGTCTATTTTATAATCATTATGTATTAAAGTATTATAATAATTTACTACTATTTTTATTAAATCTAATTGATTTTTTACTATGCTATCATTAGTTTTCCCTTTTAAAATATCAATATCATTATCACAATAATTATTTTCTTTAAACTTAGTTATAAATGTAATACTTAAAAACAAAAACTTAGAAAATAAATTATCCATACTTGTTTGCATTAATCTTATAAAAATTTCTTTATTAGTCCTTGTATTAAATATTAGACTTGATTTTTTTAATTTTCTTATAATGTTTTCATATATTCTTTTATTATTAAATATGATATTTAAAAAATTTTTATATTTATATAATTCATCATAATAAACATCTTCATCTAATAAAAATCCAATATTTGCATCATCTGAAAAGACAGAAAAATATTTAATACTTTTATTTAATTCATTTAAATCAATAACATATTTATAAGGAATATTTAATTTATATAAAAAATTAGCAATCTTTACATCATATAAATCCTTTAAATGTTCACCATTTATAGAAATCAAATTCTTTAATCTGTCATTTACAATACTTTCATTAAATTCTTTTATTTTACCTTTTTCTTTTTTATATTTTTTTTTAATATAATAACTATAATAATCATCATAATTTAAATATTTATAACTTTTTCTATCAAAAGATAAATAATTATTGAAATATTTATTAAAATCTTTAAATAACTTTTTATTTTTAAATATTTTTTCTAAAAATATTTTTTTTAATACTAAGTATTTAGTTTTATCATCGATTACTTTTAAATTATTATTATTTACTCCTTTTAATATTTCCATACCAAGTTTATGAAATGTAGTAACCTTAGCACCTAACTTAAATTCTTTATTTATTTTTTCATTCAATTCTTCAGTTGCTTTCTTAGTAAAAGACATAACTATTATACTAGATGGATTAATATTACATTTTTCTATTAAATATTTTACCTTTGCAGACATTGTAGTAGTCTTTCCACTTCCCGCACCTGCTATTAGTAAAGAATAATCTTCATCACTTAATAAAACTTTCCTTTGTTCATCATCTAATTTTATATTAGAATCAATATTTTTAAATATATTATCAAAATAATTTTTATATAAAATAAGTTTCTGATTTATAAAATCATCATTATGTTTTTTAATAGTTAAATCAATATTTTTACATAAGTTATTATCTACTTTATTAATATTTTTAAATAAATACTCATATTTACTACATATAATATTATAACTTTTTTTAGATATATAAATATCTTTATTAATAAGATTATTAAACTCTTTTAAAAAATTTTCAATTAAATATTTTAAATATAATTCTTCATTCATATATTGCCTCCAAAACAAATATATGAAATCGTATAATACTATCTCTTTAAACAAAGTATAACACTAAATTACTACTTTTAAAAGTATTATATAAAAAAGGGAATAGATTTTTACTATTCCATAGTTTTTCCTAAAGTAACATTAGCTTTATGAATTGCATTATCCCTATAATACTCAATTGTTACAGTATCCCCAACCTTATATTTATATAATAAATATACCATATATGTAGAATTCTCTACTTCAACACCATCTATTTTTAAAATAATATCTCCTCTTTTAAATCCTACTTTTGAGGCTGGTGAATTACTGATTATATTTATAATTACAACACCTTTTTCAATAGTTTCAGGAACATCAATATTATAACGTTTTAAATAGTATTTGTTATCAGTTACGCTTATAGTTTCAACACCTATTGCAGGTCTTTCTATCTTTCCATTAGTTTCTAATGTATCCACATAAGTCATAACTAGCTCTATTGGTATAGCAAATCCCATTCCTTCAACTTCATCTTGAACCAATTTTAAAGAATTTATACCAATAACTTCACCTTTTAAATTAACAAGAGGTCCCCCACTATTACCTGGATTTATAGCAGCATCAGTTTGCAATACTTCCATTACTGATTGAGTCCCATCATCTGCTTTAACAGTAACCTGTCTATCTTTACCAGATAATATTCCTTTTGTAACTGTTCCAACATATCCAAGTGGTGACCCTACTGTAAATACAGAATCTCCAACACTCATATCTTCACTTCTACCAATAGTAGCAACAGATATAACAGAATTGGCATCTACTTTTAAAACTGCAACATCTGAATATACATCACTACCAAGTACAGTTGCTTCATAGGTATTACCATCTGTAAATGTTACTTCTACTTTTTTAGAACCAGTTATAACATGATTATTAGTTAAAATATATCCAGAATCATTTGTTTTTTTATAAACAAAACCAGTTCCAGATGATTTTCCCTTACTATTAATACTTTCTATTAATACAACAGCATCATATACTTGTTCAATACTATTTTTTATAGTATCACTTTCTGTAAGTGTTATATTCCTTACAACAGTTTCCCCTATTTCTGATACCATTTCTGGTTCTTTATAAAAATATTCTTTATAAACAAATAATCCACAAAAAGCAATTAGAAGTGTTGTTAAACTAGTTACAGCATAAGGTATTATTTTTTTCATTTACTCATTCCTATTCTATTATTTGATCCCAGTTTACAGGAAAGCCTATTTTATTAAGTACTGTAGGCACATCCAAAGTATTAATTTTACCATTTAATCTATCTATCTCATAGTTAAGTTCGCCATATAAATCTCTAAATTTATCCTCATCTAACATATGTTTTAAAATTATTAGAAGTGAAAATAAATCATTTTTTCCATATTTATATATATCATCTATTTTTTCTATTCCAAGTCTTCTATGTATAGCATCATCTGGTATCATTCTTTGAGTTCTGTGATCATATAACATATCTTCGTGAGCACATAAATTTCTATAGTTTGCAAGTATAGATAGATATGTTATTAAAGTATCAACATCTAAGTTATAAAGAGATGCTATTTCAATTTGATCTGTCGTTTTTAATATGCCATAAAGTTCAGAAAGTATACCAAATGATAAAACTTTAACAAGTATCCACATAGGGATATACCCATAATTATTTATATAATGCATTGTTGCTGTATGTCTATTAGCATTTAATCTAATTTGTCTTTTCATTTTATTTAATACATCTTTAACTTGTCTTACTTTTAATGCATCATTATTAAAATTATCTACATTTAAATAATCTTTTTCCTTATATCCATAATTTTTAGATAATTGATAACTCAAAATAGATTTTATATTATTTTCAACTATTAATATATTTTTAAAAAATATAGTTCTTATTGTTCTATCAAAGCAAAACATAGTATATAATTCTTCAAAGGTAGTTCCTTCTATAAAATTGCTATCTCCAAAATTTTTAGTAAAGAAGTGTCTATAACCACTTATAAAGAAATAATTTTCCTTAAATAAAATTTCTTTTGCTCTATCAATATCATTTATAATTAATCCTTTATTCTTTAGTATTTCTATTTGTTGGTCTAATGTTTTAAATATTTTACTCTTTCCTGCCATTACTTACCACCTATAGTAATTATAACATAATATATATGAAAAAAATATGAAATATTGTTGTATTATGAATGAAAATAGTTATTTACTCCTTTAGTTATAGCATTAACAATTCTATTTTGATATGTATCTTCTTGTAAAAGATATCTTTCACTAGGATTACTTAAAAATCCAGCCTCTATTAAAACACCCGGTATTTTAACTCTTTGATACATATACCTATCTTTTAATTCCTTATATTCTCTACTAGTTTTTAATTCTTTTTTTAATGTTTCCTGCATAATAATAGCTATATCTTTATTCTTAGGATTTACATCATCGTAAAATACTTGAGCACCTCTCCAAGTTGAAGAAGCTATAGAATTTAAATGAATCGATATATACATATCGCAATTGGATTCATTAATTATTCTAGCTCTCATACCTAAATCACTTCTTTTTCTATTAACAGCATTATTTACAGCTAAATCATAATCACCTGTTCTTGTGAGTAACACTATTGCTCCCTGACTTTCTAAAGAAGAAGCAAGTTTTAAACTTATACTAAGATTAATATTAGATTCATATATATCTTTATATATAGCCCCAGGATCTTTTCCCCCATGACCAGGGTCGACATATATTACCTTTCCTAATAAAGGCAAATCATTACTATTTGCCCCTACAAATTCAAATGCACATAAAAAAATTATTAATAAAAAAACAACATACATTTTATATTTAGTCACATTATCACCTAATTAAATATATGTTATTTATTTACTTTTTATCTTTACCAATAATTGAAAACTTTTATATAAACTATTTTCTATTAATTTTTAATCTTAAAGCATTAAATACTACAAATAAACTACTAAAAATCATTGCTATACTCGCCAACATAGGATTAATAGTTATATTCCATTTATTAAATAATCCCATAGCAATAGGTATCATACAAGTATTATATAAAAATGCCCAAAATAGATTTTGTTTAATATTTTTTAAAGTTTTCTTACTTATTTTAATTAAGTCTACTATTTTAAATAAATCACTATTCATTAAAATAACATCAGAAGAATCCATTGCAATGTCAGTTCCAGTTGAAACTGATATACCAATATCGGCATTTACTAAACTTGGCGCATCATTGATTCCATCCCCAACCATAGCTATGATTTTATTATCATTTTTTAACTTTTTTATAATATTCGATTTTTCCTTTGGAATAACATTAGATATAATATTTTTTATACCAAGTTTTTCTGCAACTAAACGGGCGGATATTTCATTATCACCTGTTAACATAACAGTATTAATACCCATATTTTTTAAAGTAGAAATTGCTTTTTTTGCTTCTTTCCTTATAGTATTTTTAACCCCAACAAGGCCAATTATCCTTTTATTTTTAACTACATATACAATACTATTACCATCACTTATTAACATTTCTTCGTCTGATATATGTGAATTATTTATTTTAAGTTTATCTAACATTTTAGAATTACATGCATAATATTTATTATTACCCTTTTTACCCATTATTCCATAACCCGGCAAATTTTCTATTATAATGTTCTTATCATAAGAGATATTTTCATTATTTATATAATTCATAATTCCTTTAGCAATAGGATGTGTAGATAAATTTTCTAAACTTCCTAAAATTGATAGAACCTCCCTATTACTTACATTTTCATAATTAAAAATCTTAGAAATAGTCAAATTAGCATTTGTAAGAGTCCCTGTTTTATCAAATACTACTGTATCTACTTTACTTATTTGCTCTAGTGTTTCGCTGGATTTTATAAGAATACCTTTTTCTGCACATATACCTTCACTAACTACAATTGCAAGTGGTGTTGCAAGACCTAATGCACACGGACAAGCTACAACCAATATTGTAACAAAACGAGTTAAACTTTCATTAAAAGGTATTCCAATTATAATACATATCACAAATGTTAAAATAGATAAAATCATAATAATTGGAACAAAATAACTACTTATTTTATCTGCTAAAAGTGAAATAGGAGCCTTTGTATTAGTCGCTTCAACTACTAGATTAACTATTTCAGAAATCATTGAGTCAGAACCAATTTTTTCAGCTTTATATAATATAATGCCATCATAGTTAATAGAACCTGCTATAACTTTATTACCTTTCTTCTTTACTGTTGGTTTAGACTCCCCTGTAATAAAAGATTCATCAAAATGACTTTCACCTTCAACTATAGTTCCATCAACGGCAATTTTATCTCCGGCAAAAGCTATTAATATATCGCCTTTCTTAACTTCATCTATTGTAACTTCTTTAACATCATCACCTATTTTAATTTTAGCAATATTTGGAGTTATGGTTACTAACTTTTTAATCGCACTTTTTGTTTTCTCTTTACTACTTTTATCTATAAATCTTCCAAGTTTAATAAAATAAATAACAAAAGCTGTTGATTCAAAATAAAATCTGTGTAGATATTCTTCATTACCTAATAAAACCATAATAACTCCAAATAAACTATATAAAAAACTGCTTATAACACCAATTCCTACAAGAGTATCCATATTAGGCATTTTATGAATAAGGTTTTTTAAACCATTTTTTAATATATCAAAACCATAGTACAAAAATGGAATAGTTAAAATAAGTAAACATATTGAATAATTTATAGGAGATATTTTCATGTCTAAAAAACTAGGTATAGGGAAGTTAAACATATTAGACATAGATATATACATTAAAAGAATCGCTAAAAGTCCAAAGATAAAAAATGGAGCCATACTTTCCTTTTTTATATCATCATTCAAGGATGCAACACCTAATGATTTAAATCCTGCTTCAATTATATATTTTTCTAAATCTTTCATTTTTATATTATCTTCATACTCTATACTAGCTGTTGCCATAACTAAATTAACACTTGCTGTTATTCCACTTTGTTTATTTAAATATTTTTCTAATCCATTTGAACAAGCACTACAAGTCATGCCCTCAATACTTAATATTACTTTTTTCATTAATTTTCCCTTATTTTAAAACCTAAATTTTCTATTTTATTTTTAACTATACTCTCATCTAATTTTTGATTTAGTTTTATAACTACAATACCTTTAGTATAATCACATATAACATTATCTACTTCTTCTAATAATTCTAAACTGTTTTTAATTCTATTTTCGCAACCCTTACATTCCATTCCTATAATATTTAAATTAATTTTCATATTTCTCCTCCATCCTTAATTTACCGTTTACATTTAACATTCTAAGTGCATTTAAAATTGATATTATTGATACACCAACATCAGCAAATACAGCTTCCCACATAGTAGCAATTCCAAATGCGGCAAGAATAAGAACCATTATTTTGACTGAAATAGCAAAAATAATATTCTCTTTAACAATTCTCATTGTTTTATGAGATAATTTAATAGCACTAACAATTTTGCTAGGCTCATCTGTCATTATTACAACATCTGCTGCTTCAATGGCACTATCAGATCCAAGACCACCCATAGCAATCCCAATATCAGCAAGTGATAAAACAGGTGCGTCATTGATTCCATCGCCAACAAAGGCTATTTTACCTGTACCATAAGTTATTAATTCTTCTAACCTTGAAACTTTATCTTGTGGAAGTAATTCCGTATAAACTTTGTCTATATTTAAAGTATGTGCAACATTTGTGCTCACTTCTTTTTTATCACCTGTTAACATTATAGTATTTTTAATACCAATTTTTTTAAGCATTTTTATAGTATATTTTGAATCTTCTTTTATTTCATCTGAAATTAAAATATATCCCTTATATTTCCCATCAACTGCTACATTTAATATTGTACCACTATCATAGTATTTTTCAAATTTAATATTATTCTCATCCATCAATTTTTCGTTTCCCACAATAATACTATGTCCATTAATTGTTGCCATAATACCATAACCTGGCAATTCTTCTACATTTTTAATTTTAGATTCATCAATATCATGTGCATAAGTAGCTTTAATAGCAGTTGCGATTGGATGACTTGAATAATTTTCTGCATAAGCAACTAATTTCAATAACTCTTCCTTATCCATACCAACTGGTTCTATTTTTTGAACTAAAAATACACCTTTTGTAAGAGTTCCTGTTTTATCAAATACAACTGTATCTATCTTAGATAATAATTCCAAGTAATTACTCCCTTTAATTAAAATTCCCATTTTACTAGCGCCACCGATTCCTCCAAAAAAACTAAGTGGAATAGATATTACTAAGGCACATGGACAAGAAACAACTAAAAATGATAAACCTCTATATATCCACATAGGAAAACTTTGTTTTGCTACTAGTGGTACACCTATTGCTATAATTAAAGCAATAATTACAACTATTGGTGTATAATACTTTGCAAATTTTGTAATAAAATTTTCTGATTTAGATTTTTTACTGCTTGCATTTTCTACTAAATTAAGTATTTTACTTACTGTCGATTCTCCAAATTCTTTTGCTACTCTAATTTTTATTGGGGCATTTAAATTGATACATCCACTTAATACTTCATCTCCAACTTTAGTATTTCTAGGTACTGGTTCCCCAGTAAGTGCTTTTGTATCTAAACTAGAGTTACCTTCTACTACAATGCCATCTAAAGGAATTTTTTCTCCTGGTTTTACAGTTATAACATCACCTATTTTAACTTCGTTAGGATTAACTTTTCTTAAATATCCATCTATATAAAGATTTGCATAATCTGGTCTTATATCCATTAAAGATGTAATTGATTTTCGTGATTTTTTAACTGCATAACTTTGAAAAAACTCACCAATCTGGTAAAACAACATAACTGCTACTGCTTCTGGAAATTCCCCGACTCCAAATGCACCAAGAGTCGCTACTGACATCAAAAAATTTTCATCAAATACTTTTCCTCTTAAAATATTTCTTAATGCTTTATTCAATATTTCTAAGCCTGTTAATAAATAGCTTAAAATATATAAAATATTATTTATCCATACATTAGAAAATTTAAAAATAAGTGTAATTAAAAATAAAATGAGCGCACAAATAATTTTTATTCCTTTTTTTTTCATACAAACCTCTAAATTTCTACTATTTCTACATCTGGTTCTTCTTTTTTTATTGTTTCCTTTACTTTTTTAATAATTGTATCTTTATTGTTTTCATCGTATTCAAGTTCCATTATTTGCATCATAAAATTAATATTAACTTGTTTTACACCCTCAATTTTACTTATTGCTCTTTCTAATCCAATCGCGCAATTCACACAGTCTAATCCTTCAATCCTATAATTATTTTTCATTTTTATTGCCTCCTTTTTCCTTATGTTCTATATGATCAATACCTATTTCAATTACCTTTCTTACATGATCATCATCAAGCATATAATAAACCTCTTTTCCAGCTTTTCTACATCTTACAATACCACTTCTTCTCAATGTTCCTAATTGATGTGATATTGAAGATTTACTCATACTTAACACATTAGCAATATCACACACACACATTTCTTCTTTATCTAGTGCATATAAAATTTTCATTCTTGTAGTATCCCCTAATATTTTATAAAAATCTGCCATTTTATAAAAAAATTCATCTTCTAACATTTCATTTATAATCTTATCTACAATATCTTGATGTATTACATTACAGTCACACACAAATTCGTTTTTTGACATAGTGATTTTCTCCTTTACAATATATTATATGCTATAGTTGAATATTTACTCAATCTTTTACAATTATAGTTGAATAGATGCTCATTTGTCAACTCTTTAGTAAAAAAAACATAAAAATCTACAATTAATATTTTTATGTTTTTTCATTTTTAATAAATTCCCTAATTTTTATAGTTAAATTAAATATTATACTTTTAAGTAGAATCTTTTACATTACATTGAATTATACTTTAAAATATAACCATGGTTTTAAATTTGGCAAATTTTGATTAAAAATCAAGAGTTCCTTTGTTATAGGATGATAAAACTCTAGGTGGTATGCAAATAAAGCAATTTGATTTCCTACTTTTGAATTTATATTATACTTTTGGTCTCCATATAGTGGGAACCCCCTACTTGAAAATTGAACTCTTATTTGATGGGGACGTCCAGTTATAAGTAAAATATCTACTAATGATAAATTCAAAGACTTATTATATTTAACTAAACTATAACTTAACTTTGATAATTTGCCATTCGAATCAACCTTTACTATATTGCTTTTAGAATCTTTTAATAATTTATCTTCAAAAAAGCCGCTTTCTTTAATTTTGCCTTCTACTATTGCATAATATTTTTTTTTAAATTGATTTAATCTTATCTGATCGCTTAAACGAGATGCTGCTTTACTAGTTTTTGCAAACACCATCACCCCACCTACTGGTCTATCTAACCTATGAACAAGTCCTAAATAAACATTACCTTTTTTATTATATTTTTCCTTTAAATATTGTTTCAGCATAGTTAATAAATCTATGTCTTTAGTATTATCAGCTTGAACTAATGTATTTACAGGTTTTAAAACCACAAGCAAGTGATTATCCTCATATATAATATTAATCATTACTTTGCCATCTTCCATAGATACCACATGGTAATACCATGTTATTTCTAGTTATTGGAATTCCTATCTCTCCAGAATCTACAATTCCATTTGGATATAATGGCAACAATTTTAGTTTGATTATATTTTCAAGAACTGTACTAGAAATACCAGTAGTATATGCATTAATTAAGAAAAATAAAGGTTCATTACTTAATATATTTATACACCTATCTATTAAATTATCAATATTATCTTCAAATTTCCACTTTTCCCCATTAGGCCCTCTTCCATATGATGGAGGGTCCATAATTATAACATCATATTTATTTCCTCTTCTTATCTCACGCTCTACAAATTTTAGACAATCATCTACTATAAATCTAATTTTATTATTCTCTAAATTAGATAATTTCATATTTTCCTTAGCCCATTCAACCATACCTTTTGCAGCATCAACATGTACAACCTCATCTGCACCCGCAAGAGAACAAGCCATTGTTGTCCCTCCTGTATAAGCAAAAAGATTTAATACTTTTATAGGTTTTCCTGAATTTCTAATTTTTTCCATCATAAAATCCCAATTAACAGCTTGTTCAGGAAATAAACCGGTATGTTTAAAATTAGTTGGGCTTATTTTAAATGTTAAATTTTTATATTTAATTTTCCAAAATTCTGGTAATTTTTTTCTAAATTCCCAAGTCCCTCCACCATTTTTGCTTCTATGATAAAAAGCATCTGGATATTTCCATAAATCATCTTCCTTATTAATATTCCATATTGCTTGCGGATCAGGCCTTCTTAAAATTATTCCATTCCAACTTTCTAGCTTTTCACCATTACCAGCATCTATTAATTCATAATCTTCCCAATTAGTATTCAATCTCATATAATCACCTAACTTCTACTCATCAATAGAATTAATTGCTTTTTTTATCACAGAAATAGATCTTTGTAACTTATTTGTTTCATCCTCATTTAACTTAACATATATACGGCTATTAGATCCATTTCTATTTATTATGGTAGGCCCTCCTACAAATACCTTATTATTAGGATCAAAAGAAGAAACTGTGATAATAGTATTTTCATCTTGCAATATAGCATTTGTAATTCTAACCAAACACATACCTATCCCATAGCATGTGGCTCCTTTTTTATCAATTATTTCATAAGCAGCATTCTTTACCTCTGTACAAATATTTTCTAGTTCATTAACATCTATAAAGTCAACTATATTTTGTAATCCAACATTTGCATTACTCCATGGAACAAATTCAGAATCTCCATGCTCCCCAATTACATAAGCATGAACATTTTTTGGACTTACTTTTAATCTTTCACTTATTAAATATCTAAGTCTAGAAGTATCTAAACTTGTACCACTACCTATTACCTTATTAGAAGGTAGTCCAGAATATTTCCATGTAATATATGTCATAACATCAAGTGGATTTGTCGCAACTAAAAATATACCATCAAATCCGTTTTTCATAACTTCTGTAACTATTGATTTAAAGATTTTACTATTCTTATTAATTAAATCCATTCTTGTTTCTCCTGGATTTTGATTAGCCCCTGCTGCTATCATAACAATAGTAGCATCACTACAATCACTATAATTACCTTTTTTTATATTCATATGAGTTGGTGCGAAAGCAAGGCAATGATTTAAGTCCATTACCTCACCCTCTACCTTTTTCTCATTTAAGTCTATTAACACTAATTCCTGAACATTAGCTTTTTGATTTAACAAAGCATATGCATAACTCATTCCTACATTTCCACAACCTATTATTACAATTTTATTCATATTATCACCATTTTAATTATATCATTGTTTAATAATAAAAGCGAGATTATCACTCACTTTAGTTTAAAATACTTAATTATATCCTTTTCTATATAATCAATATCTAAATTTATTTCTTTCTTTAATAAATCTATATTACCATGTTTGACATACAAGTTATCTATTCCTGTAATTTTTATTTTATTGATTGCTTCCTTATAACTTAAATATTCCAAAATATTAGTGCCTAGACTATTAGTTTTAATGCTTGTTTCATAAACATATATTTTTTGATGAGTTTTAATTAATTCTTTTAAAATAGTTTTATCTATTGGTTTTATATATCTAGCATTTATAATATTAACATTTTTATCTTTAAACTTATCATATATTTTTACAACATCGGTTCCATATGAAATAATAGTATTTTTACATGCCTTACATTTTTTTAAATATACCCAAGTTCCGACTTTAATCTCTTTAAATGGTGTCTTTTTAAATTCTAAGTTTGCCCTTTCATATCTTATACAAAAGGGTCCTGTTTGTTTATAGAATGCAGTATATAAAAGATTTCTTATTTCTTCACTATCTTTTCCCATAGCTATTATAACATTTGGAATACTATTTAAAAAACTAATATCAAAAATACCATGATGCGTATCGCCATCTTCTCCAACAATACCAGCTCTGTCAATTCCAATAATAACATGTGCATTAAGTCTTGCTATGTCATGGTTTATATTATCATATGCCCTTTGAAGAAATGAGGAATAAATTGGTAAAAAAACCTTTTTATTATTTAATGCTATACTACAAGCAAGAGTTGTCGCAAAGGATTCAGTAATACCTGTATCAATACTTCGATTTGGGAAATATTCAAAAATTTTCTCTAATTTACTACCATTTATCATAGCAGGTGTGATTGTAACAATATCCTCATCATTAGACATAAATTCATAAATCGTATTAGCAATAACCTCACTAATACTTGTTTTATTACTATTAGCTAAAATACCACTATTTTTATCAAAACTACTTACACTATGCCAAGTACTACTATCTAACTCAGCAGGTCCATATCCTTTTCCCTTTTTAGTTATAACATGTATAAGAATTGTTTTTTTAGACGATTTTGCTTTTTTAAAAGCTCTAATTAAATCCTTAATATTATGTCCATCAATAGGGCCAAGATAATCTATATCTAAATCTGTAAAAATGTTATGATTAATTTTCTTTTTGAATTTATCCTTTACTTTAGAACTGAAATTATATACCTTAGTTCCAACTCCTGTTTTACTAAGAAAATTTTTATATTTATTTTTAGCAAAATCATAAGAATTGCTTATCCTAATATTTTTTAAAAACTCACTCAATCCACCAACATTTTTAGATATAGACATTTCATTATCATTTAATATTATTATAATTTTGGATTTAAGATTTTGAATATTATTCAAAGACTCAAATGCTAATCCACCTGTTAACGATCCATCTCCAATAATAGCAATACAATCATACTTTTCATTATTTAAATCACGCGCATATGCAAAACCTAAACTAGCAGCAATTGACGTAGATGAATGACCTGCTTCAAATGGATCATGAACGCTTTCATATCTTTTTTGATATCCTGATATACCATTGATCTGCCTTAAAGTACTAAACAAATTAGCACGTCCTGTTAAAATTTTATGAGTATATGATTGATGTCCAACATCAAAGATAAATTTATCATATGAAGAATCAAATACATAATGAAGCGCTACTGTTAATTCAACTACTCCTAAATTACTAGCAAGATGTCCTCCAGTTTGAGATATATTATCTATTATAAAATTTCTTATATCATTACATAAATTTTCTAATTGTTTCTTATTATAATTTTTTAAAAAACTAGGATCTTTTATATTTTTTATTTCCATAAATCCCTACCTTAATATAAATTAATATTTTAATTAAATAAATTTGTATATTTAAATAATACCATATTTTAATAAATAAAACCATTATTATTGAAATATTGCATGTTTTGATAAGTTCCTAATATATCTAAAATTTCGTATATACTCTATTTTATTCAAACGATTAAATTTCAACTTTCAAAGTAATTATAATAATCTTCTAACAACAAAAAAGCCCGTAAAATACGGACTTTGTAATATCAAAAACTGTTTGATTTTAACGTTTGCTAAATTGTGGTGCTCTACGTGCAGCCTTTAGACCAGGTTTCTTTCTTTCTTTAGCTCTTGAATCTCTTGTAATCATACCTGCTCTTTTAAGAATTTTTCTATAACTTGTTTCGCTTTCAGGATCAGTACCTTTATCATATTCTAGAAGTGCACGAGTAATTCCTAAACGAATTGCTCCAGCTTGACCAGAAAATCCACTTCCTTCAACCTTAACATCAATATCAAAAACTTCCTCAGTTTTAGTTAATACTAAAGGTTGTTTTAAATCCATGACACATGTTTCATATGGAAAGAAATCTCTAACATCTCTACCATTAACAGTTATTTTACCCTTTCCAGGTATTAATTTAACTCTAGCAACTGCTGATTTTCTTCTACCAGTCCCTAAAAACACTCTTTTTTCTGCCATCTATTTTCCTCCTAGTCCTTTAACTCCACAGGTTTTTGAGCCATATGTGGATGATTTTCATCTGCGTAAACAAATAATTTTCTATACATTTGTCTTCCAAGTCTTCCTTTTGGAAGCATTCCTTTCACTGCTCTTTCAAGCATTTCAACTGGATAGTTTTCTTTCATTTCACGTGCAGTTCTTTCTCTTAAACCACCTGTATATCCACTATGATTATAATAAATCTTATCATCCAATTTATTACCAGTTAAATTAACTTTTGAGGCATTAATTATGATAACAAAATCCCCACAATCAACATGAGGTGTATAAGTTGGTTTATGTTTACCACGTAAAATTGTAGCAACTTTAGTAGCAACACGTCCTAAGTTCTTATCACTCGCATCGATTACATACCAATTACGAATAATTTCTTCTTTTTTTTGCATATATGAATTTTTCATATTTTTTTCCTTTCTCCTTTACAAATAATAAGTTGTCCCAAGACTTATTACATGTGGGATTAATTAAATGTACCATTTTTAATTATATTAAAAAAACTATAAAAAGTCAATTAATATATGACTTTATAGTTAATTTTATTATATAAAAATGTACATTATTACATAGATTTAACCTTTTTTAGATTTTTGTATATTATATGCTATATTTAATTTTAAATTTAAAGGTGCGAATCTACCTAAATAATAAACTGTTTTTGCACTCATTCCTGGTAAAATAATAGATTTATTTTTAAACATTTTTTTAATAGCATAATTACATACATAATTAGAAGTAAGTGATTTCACAGAAAATTTAACTCCTGCTACCTTATTAAACTCTGTTTCAACAGGTCCTGGGCATAATGTTCCTATATAAATATGACTACCCTCTTTTTTTAATTCTTTTCTAATTGCATGTGTTAAATTAAACACATAAGATTTAGTTGCATAGTAAACACTCATTAAAGGCCCAGGTTGAAATGCAGCAGTTGAAGCAACATTTAATATATAACCTTTATTCTTCTTTTTAAAATCTTTTAAAAACAACTTAGTAAGAATATGAACTGCTTTAATATTTAAATCTATCATATCTAGTTCTTTTTCTATATTAGTACTTATAAAGTCCCCAAATAATCCAAATCCAGCATTATTTATTAAAATATCAATATCTTCATTCTTTACTTGTTCATAAAGTTTAATACAATTATATGAACTAGAAATATCCATATCAATTATAGTTATATTAGTTTTCAACTTATTTTTTAAGCTTTCTAATTTTTTCTTTCTACGAGCAACTAATATTAAATCATATCCCATATTACTTAAAATGTTTGCAAATTCTTTGCCTAAACCACTACTTGCACCTGTTATCAAAGCTTTCATATTATTCACCTAATTTAATTATAAACAAAATAATATAAAAGTGCAAATAAAAAGCAATATTATTTATCGCTTTCTACTAACTCAAGGATAACTTCTAAAGCGTCATCCCCTCTTCTTTCATTTAATTTAAGTATTCTTGTATAACCACCATTACGATTTTCATAACGTTTAGCTAAATCATCAAAAACTTTTTTAACTGCCTCAGTATCATTTTGTAAGAATGCTAAAGCTCTTCTTCTTGCACCTAATGATCCATCTTTTCCATATGTAATCATTTTCTCAGCAAATCTACGTGTTTCTTTTGCACGTTCTTCAGTTGTTTCTATTCTTTCATACATAATTAAATCTTTTGTTTGATTTGCAAGAAGACTTCTTCTATGTTTATTAGTGCGTCCTAATTTTCTATAAGCCATAGTTATACCTCCTATCTAATCTTCATCACGGAATCTAAGTCCCATCTCTTTAATCTTATCAATTACTTCCTTTAAAGATTTTTTACCTAGATTACGTATTTTCATCATTTCTAACTCTGTTTTTTCAGTTAAATCTCCTAATGTATTAACATTAGCTCTTTTTAAACAGTTATATGCTCTAACTGATAAATCCAAATCATCTATTGGTGTTTCCAACTTCTTAAGCTTGCTATCCTCTTGTTTAGCATTCATAATACCAGTTACATCAGCTATTTCATTAAGATCAGTTACTATATTTAAATGCTCAATAAGTATTTTAGCAGACAATGCCATTGCTTCCTCTGGCTTAATTGAACCATTTGTTTGAACATTCATTATTAACTTATCATAGCTTGCATCTTGTCCAACGCGTGCACTTTCTATATCATAACTAACTCGTTCAACGGGTGAATAAAGTGCATCTATAGGAATAAATCCAATTTTATTTCCCTCAATATATTTTTTATTATCAACAGATGGAACATATCCTCTTCCATTTGCAACAATTAGAGTCATTTCCAATTTGCCACCTTTTGAGATTGTAGCAATAACTTGATCTTTATTTACTACCTCAACATCTGGGTCAAGTTCAATATCCCCCGCTGTAACTACTCCCTCTGTAGAAGCACTCAAATGAAGTTCTTTAGTTTCATTCGTTAAATTTTTAAGAACTACATTCTTTAAATTTAGAATGATTGTTGTAACGTCTTCAACTATACCATCAATTGTTTGAAATTCATGCATAACCCCATCTATTTTAATAGCAACTATTGCACTTCCTGGCATACTTGATAACATAACTCTTCTTAAAGCATTACCAATTGTTGTTCCAAAACCTCTTTCTAAAGGTTCAAGTTCAAATTTTCCAAAATTATTATTCTCTATATATTCTGTAATTTTATACATTGGTTTTTCAAAATTCAACATGCAAAAGCACTTCCTTTCTTTTAACCACGAGGGCGTTTTGGTGGACGACATCCATTATGTGGGATTGGTGTAACATCAGATATAGTTGTTACCTCTAACCCTGCTGTTTGTAAAGACCTAATAGCTGTTTCACGACCAGAACCTAATCCCTTAACATAAACTTCTACCTTTTTCATACCCATATCAACTGCAGCTCTTCCCGCAGCCTCAGCAGCCATACCTGCTGCGAATGGTGTCGACTTTTTACTTCCTTTAAAACCTAAAGTTCCCGCAGAAGCCCAACTTACAGCATTACCATCAACATCACTAATTGTTACAATTGTATTATTAAATGTTGAATGTATAAATGCTTTACCTTCTGGGATATTCTTTTTTATCTTACGCTTTCTTGATTTATAAGCCATTAAAATAACCTCCTTTTTTAAGTTTATTTCTTCTTGTTAGCAACAACTTTTCCTTTTCCTTTACGAGTTCTTGCATTTCTATTTGTTCTTTGTCCTCTTACAGGCAAACCTTTTTTATGACGTGAACCTTGATATGAATTAATTTCCATTTTAGTCTTAATATTCATGTTAACTTCACGACGTAAATCTCCTTCAGTTAAGTAGTTATTAAGTTCATCACGGATAAGTGATAATTCATCATTTGATAAATCTCCTGCTTTTCTGTTCTCATCAATATTTACTTTTTTTAGTACTTGAGTAGCTAAACTTTTACCTACACCATAAATATAAGTTAAAGAAATAACAATTCTTTTATTATTAGGTATATCTACACCCTTTATACGTGCCATTATCTACACACCTCCCATTAGCCTTGTCTTTGTTTATGTTTAGGGTTTTCACAAATTACATATACTTTACCCTTACGTCTTATTATTTTACATTTATCACAAATTTTTTTTACTGATGGTCTTACTTTCATAATCTACCCTCCTAATTACTCACTTATAGTTAATTTGTATTTCCTTTTCTATAAGTTATACGCCCACGTGTTAAATCATATGGAGACAACTCCACAACTACTGTATCACCTACTAAAATGCGAATATTATACATTCGGATTTTACCAGAAACGTGAGCAATTACAGTATGTTTATTTTCTAATTCTACTTTAAATTCGCCACTAGGCATTGCCTCTATTACCTTCCCTGTTACCTCTACAATGTCTTCTTTAGCCATAATTTCACCTCTTTGTTAAAATTTCATACCCATCTTTTGTTACTAAAACTGTATGTTCAAAGTGCGCTGAAGGCTTTCCATCAGCAGTTATAACAGTCCAATCATCATCAAGTAAATATATATCAGCAGTTCCTAAATTAAGCATAGGTTCCACTGCAATAACCATTCCCTCTTTTAAGGTATGTCCAGTATGCTCTTTCCCATAATTCGGTACATCAGGAGCTTCATGCACACTTGTTCCAACTCCATGACCAACTAATTCCTTAACAACACCTAAATTATATTTATTAGCAACTTTGCTTACTGCATAACCTATATCTCCAACCTTAGCTCCATTTTTGATAACTGATAATCCAGCAAATAGAGCTTCCTCTGTGTGTTGTAAAAGTTTTTTATTTTCATCACTTATATTTGAAACAGCATAAGTCCAAGCAGAATCTCCATGATATCCTTTATAACAGGCACCTATATCAATAGATATAATATCGCCTTCCCTTAATTTTCTATTTGAAGGAATTCCATGAACAACTTCATCATTTATAGATGTACATATAGTTGCTGGATATCCCTCATACCCTTTAAATGAAGGAGTTGCATTACGGCTCAAAATATAATCATATGCAAGTTTATCTAAATGCTTAGTAGTTACTCCTGGTTTTATATATTGTTCTAAATAGTGATGTGTATCACCTACTATGCGTCCTGCAATCCTCATCAGTTCAATTTCTCTTTGAGACTTAATGGTTATCATTTGAAACCTCCAATACTTTTTCTATCTGCTTAAAAACATCTTCCTCTTTCAAATTACCATTTATTTTAAACAGCCTGTTACTCTTTTCATAATATTCGAGAAGTGGCTTTATTTCGTTATAATAGGTATCATAACGCTTATTAAGTGTATCAATATCATCATCACTTCTTTTTTGTAATGACGTATTACAATTATCACATATCCCAAGTTTTTTTGGTTTAGAATCTTCAAAATACTCGTTATAAACGGCATTACATTTAGGACAAATCACTCTTCCTAAAACTCTATTTATAGCTATGTTTTTATCTAAATCCAAAAATATTACTATACTATCTGGAAAATCTATTTCACGAATAATTTTATCATAGGCAATAGCTTGATCTAAATTTCTTGGAAAACCATCTAATACATAATAATCTGAACGGTTAAGTTCTTGTAACTTCTTCTTCAATAAATGTATTACAATTTCATCGCTTACTAATTTACCAGAATTAACTATTTCAGTTATTTGTTTTCCAAAAGTACTATTAGAGCCCATTACATTTCTAAGTAAATCTCCTGTTGAAATATGAATTAATCCATATTTTTCTTTTAATAAACTAGATTGAGTCCCTTTTCCAGCAGCAGGTGGTGCGATTAAAATAATATTTTTCAATACCTGCGTGTCCCTTTTTTATAATTTCTACTTACAACTTGACTTTCAAGTTGCTTATATGTTTCAAGACAAACACCAACTACTATTAGTAACCCTGTTCCACCTATTGTAACTGAACTATCTAATTTTGTTACATAACCAAACACTATTGGCAATGCCGCTATTATTACTAAACCAATACTTCCAACTACAGTTAATCTCTTTAATACTTTAGTTATATAATCTGCAGTTTCTTCACCAGGTCTAATACCTGCTATATATCCACCATTTTTTTGTAAATTTTCTGCCATTTCTTTTGGTCTAATTTGTAAAAATGTATAAAAATATGAAAATGCAAAAATAAGTACAACATATAATATAATTCCGGTTGGTGAAATATCACCAGTCGATGAAGTTATTGATAACCATTTACTAACAAAAGTACTAAATGCATTATTTTTTATAAATCCTGCAATTATCCCAGGAATAGATATAAGCACTGATGCAAATATTACAGGAACAACACCTGCTGAATTTAATTTAAATGGTATGTAATTTTGATTACCTCCATATGCACTACTTACAGTTTTTGTAGAGTATTGGACAGGTATTCTTCTTTCAGCACTTTGAACATATATTATTCCGATTATTACAGCAAAATATATAATTACATAAAGTATAAATAATAAAATACCTGTTATACTAGCTGAATTACCTATTAAAGAAGTAAATGCTTTTTCAAACATACTAGGCATACTAGATATAATTCCAGCCATAATTATTATTGAAATACCATTTCCTATTCCCTTTGCAGTTATTTGATCTCCCAACCATAATACAAAGCAAGTACCTGCTGTTAAAACAAGTGCAAATTGTAAAAATTGCATTATTTGAGCAGAATCTACTACAGGTCCATGCTCAATAAATGTAAAAGAAAATATAAATCCTTGTATAAAAGCAAGCGCTATTCCAGTTATTCTAGTTATTTGATTTAATTTTGCTCTACCTGTTCCACCTTGTTTTCTAAGTTCTGCTAAATAAGGAACTATATCCATTTCAAGTAATTGAATAATAATAGAAGCAGTAATGTAAGGACTTACTCCTAATGCAAATATCGAAAAATTCGATAAAGCTCCTCCACCCATTATATCCAATAATTCAAAAAATTCTAAACCTTTAGTCCCTAATGCATATTGGTCAATACCAGGAACTATAATAGAAGTTCCTAATTTAAATATGAATAAAGCAGCAAATGTGAATAAGATTCTTTTTTGTAAATCCCTATTCTTACGATTAAATATTTGCCTAATTGTTGCAAACATTTTTAAATCACCTCTGCTTTTCCACCTAATTTTTCTATTTGTTCTTTTGCGGCGTTAGAAAATTTATTAGCTTTTACAACTAATTTTTTTTCTAAAGTACCATTTCCTAATACTTTAATTCCATCTAATTGATTTTTAACTAATCCCATTTCTTTAAGTAGTTCTGGAGTTACTACTGCATTATCTTCAAATTTATTTAAATCACTCAAATTAATTACTGCATATCTTACCTTAAACATTGCATTACTGAAACCTCTTTTTGGAAGTCTTCTAAATAGTGGTAATTGTCCACCTTCAAAACCTGGTCTTACTCCACCGCCACTACGAGCGTTTTGACCTTTATGTCCTTTTCCACTTGTTTTTCCAGTTCCACTTCCAGTACCACGTCCTAATCTTTTTCTAGTTTTAGTAGCACCTTCATTTGGTTTAACATTATATAATTTCATTATAATATCTCCTCAACTTTTTTTCCACGTAATTTAGCAATTTGTTCTGCTGTTCTTTGCATTTTTAAGGCCTCTAATGTTGCAAATGCCATATTAATTTTAGTTCTTGAACCAAGTGATTTAGATAATACATCTTTTACTCCTGCAAGCTCTAGTACAGATCTTACTGCTCCACCAGCTTTTACTCCAGTACCGGCTTTTGCAGGTTTAAGCATAACTTTACTAGCTCCTCTTACGCCTATAGCGTCATGTGGAATTGTTCTTTCATCAATTATAGATACTCTTACTACATTTTTAGTCGCTGCTTGTACGGCTTTTTTTATTGCATCTGGTACTTCATTAGCTTTACCTGTACCAATTCCAACTTGCCCTTTTCTATCACCAACTGCTACTGTAGCAGAGAAACGGAAATGACGACCACCTTTTGTTACTTTAGTAACACGCCCTATATTAATTATTGCTTCTTCAAATTGTTTTTGGCGTGGTTCTCTTTTAACCTTTTCCATCTATTCCCCTCCTTTTTAGAATTCTAAACCATTTTCGCGAGCTGCTTCCGCTAAAGCCTCTACACGACCATGATATAGATATCCACCTCTATCAAATACTACTTTTGTAATTTTTTGTTTTTTTGCTCTTGAAGCAAGTAATTTACCCACTTCTTTAGCTGCTTCTACGTTGCTTCCATTTTTAAGATTTAACTCTTTATCAATAGAAGAGGCGCTTACTAGTGTTTTTCCAGCTTCATCATCGATAATTTGAGCAAAGATATTGGCGTTTGATCTAAACACATTTAATCTTGGTACTTGATTAGTTCCAGATAAATTTTTTCTTATACGTTCATGTCTATATAAACGTGCAACGTTTCGAGATTCTTTTTTTATCATGAATTTCTCTCCTTTTCTATTACTTAGAAGCTTTCTTACCTTCCTTGCGACGAACTCTTTCGCCTTTATAACGAATTCCTTTACCCTTATATGGTTCAGGTTCTCTTATTTTTCTTATTTCAGCAGCAAATTGTCCTACCTTTTGTTTATCTATACCTTTTATAGTCAACTCTGTATTACTTGGGCAACTTAATTCAAGTCCAGCAGGTATTTCTACCTCAACAGGATGTGAATATCCAGCAGTTACAACTAACTGATTACCTTTTAGTGTGAAACGATAACCAACACCAATTGTTTCTAATTCCTTTTGAAATCCATCAGAAACACCTATAATCATATTTTTTATGTTAGCATTTGCTGTTCCATGAAACTGTTTTAAACTATCGTTATCTCTTGATAATGTTACTTCATTACCTTCTACTTTAACTGTTATTCCAGATTTTATTTCAGTAGAAAGTTCCCCTTTAGGACCTTTAACTGTAACTACATTATCAGAAGTTGATAATGTTACATTAGAAGGTAATGATAGTATTCTATTTCCAATACGACTCATATTAATCCTCTCTTTCTACCAAATAAACGCTAATACTTCTCCACCTAATGATTTTTGTCTTGCTTCTTTATCTGTCATTATTCCCTTAGAAGTAGAAACAATTGCAATACCTAAACCATTTAATACACGTGGTAATTCTTCTGCCTTAGCATAAACACGTAATCCTGGTTTTGAAATTCTTTTTAATCCAGTAATAACGCTTTCTTTCTTTTCCCCATATTTTAAACTTAAAACAATTATACTTTGGTTTTCGCCTTCTTTAACTTTATAATCGTTAATATAACCTTCTTCCTTAAGTATTCTTGCAATTTCTAATTTAATTTTTGAAGTAGGAACTTCAACCTCTTTATAACGCATTGCTTTAGCATTACGTATTCTCGTAAGCATATCAGCGATTGGATCTGTTACCATATATATCCTCCCTTCATTCTACCAGCTAGATTTTTTAACACCTGGTATTTGTCCTTTATAAGCTAGTTCTCTAAAACAAATACGGCATATTCCATATTTTCTAAGTACAGAGTGAGGTCTTCCACATCTTTGACAACGTGTATATCCACTTACCTCATGCTTAGGTTTACGACTAGCCTTTACAATTAAGCTTTTTTTAGCCATATTATCCTCCTAATAATTATTTTCTAAATGGCATTCCGAAACCACTTAATAAATCAAGTGCTTCTTCATTAGTCCTTGCTGTTGTAACAAAAACTATATCCATTCCACGTACTTTAACAACGTTGTCATATTCGATTTCTGAGAAAATTAATTGTTCAGTAAGACCTAATGTATAATTTCCCCTTCCATCAAATGATTTTTTTGACATTCCCCTAAAATCACGAACACGTGGTAAAGTAATACTTATTAATTTATCTAAGAAATTATACATATTTTCTCCACGTAAAGTAACTTTACAACCTATTGTTTGACCTTCTCTTAGTTTAAAACCTGCAATTGCCTTCTTTGCTTTAGTAGGGATTGGTTTTTGACCTGTGATTTGTTCTAAATCTGCCATAGCTGCATCTATTAATTTACTATTAGCAGTTGCATCTCCTACTCCCATATTTATTACAATTTTATCTAATTTAGGAACTTCCATAACACTCTTATAAGAATGTTTTTTAACTAACATTGGTACAATTTCTTTTGAATATTTTTCTTTTAGGTGGTGCATTATTTAACCTCCTTCCAATTAATCAAGATTTTCATTAGATTTTTTTGAAACTCTAATTTTTTTACCTTTTTTATCAGTTGTATGTCCTATTCTTGTTCTTTTCTTTGTTTTTGGATCTATTATCATTACATTTGAAGCGTCAATTGGAGATTCCATATCAACTATGCTTCCTGCTGATTGTCCATTTGGCTTTATATGCTTTTTAATCATATTAGCGCCTTCTACAATTACTTTGTTTTCTTTTCTTAAAACTTTAGTAATAGTTCCTTCTTTTCCTTTAGATTTTCCGGAAATTACAACTACTTTATCTCCTGTCTTAAATTCCATATTTTTTCCTCCAACCTATAATACTTCTTTAGCAAGTGACACAATTTTCATATAATTTGCATCACGTAATTCACGAGCTATTGGTCCAAATATACGAGTTCCAACCGGAGTCTTATCATCCTTGATAATAACACATGCATTATCATCAAATTTTATATAAGAACCGTCTTTTCTTCTTAGACCGAATTTACTTCTAACAACTACAGCTTTAACCACTTTACCTCTTTCAACTGTACCGTTAGGAGTGGCTTTTTTTACAGTTCCAACTACCACATCACCAATATTGCCAGTTTTTACTTTGCTTCCACCAAGTACTCTGATAACCATTAATTCACGAGCGCCTGAGTTATCGGCAACTTTTAAACGACTTTGTTGTTGAATCATATATTAATCCTCCTATTCGTTTACAATTACAATATAATTGCTTTTTCTACTATTTCAACTAAACGGAAATGTTTAGTTTTAGAAAGAGGTCTAGTTTCTCTAATACGAACTGTATCTCCTACACTAGCCTCATTTTTTTCATCATGAGCAGCATATTTTTTTGAATATTTGTAACGTTTACCATATAATGAATCTTTTTTATAAGTTTCAACTAAAACTGTTATAGTTTTATCATTTTTTGCACTTACAACTTTTCCTACTAATTCTTGTACTCTACTTTCCATTAATTCCCTCCTACTCTGATATTTCACGTTCACGCAAAATAGTCTTCATGCGAGCAACTAATTTTCTTAATTCTCTAATTCTTGAAGGTTTTTCAAGATTCCCTGTAGCTTGACTTAAACGTAAATTGAATAATTCTTCCTTATATTCACTGATTTTTTTATTTATTTCTTCAGTTGACATATTTCTAATTTCTTCATTTTTCATTAGTCTCACCACTTTCTTTCTTTACAAATTTACATTTTATAGGAAGTTTGTGCATTGCCAAACGTAAAGCTTCTCTAGCAGTAGCTTCATCAACACCTGATACTTCAAACATAATTTTACCTTTTTTTACAACTGCTACCCATACTTCAGGCTGACCTTTTCCTTTACCCATACGAGTTTCCAAAGGAATCTTAGTTAATGAAAGATGAGGAAATATATTAATGAATACTTTTCCACCACGTTTCATATAACGAGTCATAGCAACACGAGCTGCTTCGATTTGTTGCTGAGTAATCCAAGCTCCTTCTTCAGCTTTTAAACCGTATTCTCCAAAATGAAGTTCTTTGTTTCCTCTAGTAACTCCATCATATACTAAACGATGAGGACGACGGTACTTAGTTCTTTTTGGAATGACTGCCATTTTCATTACCTCCCTTATTTTTCTTTTCAGGAAGGATTTCTCCTTTATAAATCCATACTTTAACACCTATTTTTCCGTATGTTGTATCTGCTTCTTTATGTGCATAATCAATATCTGCTCTTAAAGTATGAAGTGGTACATTTCCTTCTACATATCCTTCTGTTCTAGCCATATCAGCTCCACCTAAACGGCCTGATACTGATGTTTTAATTCCCTTTGCTCCCGCTTTCATTGCATTTCTAATTGCTCTTTTTTGAGCTATTCTAAATGAAACACGATTTTCAATTTGATGTGCGATATTTTCAGCAACAAGTGCTGCTACGACATCAGGATTTTTAATTTCCATAATAGAAATTTGTATATTTTCCTTTGTCAAATTTGATAATTCTTTTTTTAATTTTTCGATTTCATCTCCACCATGACCAATTACTACGCCTGGTTTTGCAGTATTTATAATTACATCAACTTTATCTTTTGTTCTTTCAATAAGAATATTAGCAACAGATGCATCTTTTAATTTTTTTTCTAAAAATCTACGTATTTTAACATCACTATTTAAATATTTAGAAAAATCTTTATTATTTGCATACCATTTAGATTCCCATGTTTTGTTGATGCCCATTCTAAGTCCGACTGGACTAACTTTTTGACCCACGAGTTTTCCTCCTTTGCTTATTTTTCACTAACAACTATCTTAATATGACTTGTTCTCTTTTTTATTGGATCTACATGACCACGAGAACCAAATTTCATTCTTTTCATTACTTGTCCTTCATTTACAATTGCCTCTTTAACAAATAATTTAGTTTTATCTAAACTTAAGTTATTTTCAGCATTTGCAACTGCAGAAACTAATACTTTTCTAGATAGCCTAGCTGCTTCTTTATTAATATTTTTTAATATTTTATCCGCTTCTTCTACGCTTTTTCCACGTATCAAATCTATAACTAAACGAGCCTTACGAGGTGCAATTCTAACTCCTTTTGCAATCGCTACTGCTTCCATTTTAGTCCTCCTTCCTGATACTTAAATTATTTTCCTTTATTTTCGCCATGTCCGCCAAATTTACGTGTAAATGAAAATTCGCCTAATTTGTGCCCAACCATATCCTCAGTTATATAAACAGGTATATGTTCTTTTCCGTTATGAACAGCAAATGTATGCCCTACGAATTCAGGGTAAATTGTTGAACGACGAGACCATGTTTTAATTATTTCTTTTTTTCCTGATTGATTAACGTTTTCTACCTTTTTTAATAGATAACTATCCACAAAAGGCTTCTTTTTTAAACTTCTAGCCATTTAATTCAATTCCTTTCCCTATTTTTTGCGACGGCGAACAATTAACTTATCGCTTGCTTTTTTATTACTACGTGTCTTATAACCAAGTGCTGGTTTACCCCATGGTGTCATTGGAGTCTTATGCCCTACTGGTGTACGACCTTCTCCACCTCCATGAGGGTGATCATTTGGATTCATTACAGAACCACGTACATGTGGTTTAATTCCTAAATGTCTCTTACGACCTGCTTTGCCAAGATTTACCAATTCATGGTCAGCATTTCCAACTTCTCCAACGGTTGCTCTACAAGTACTTAGCACTTTTCTTACTTCTCCACTTGTTAAACGTAGTAAAGTATATTTTCCTTCGTTTCCAAGTATTTGAATACTAGATCCTGCTGTACGAGCCATTTGCCCACCTTTGCCAGGTTTTAACTCAACATTATGAACTAGTGTTCCTTCTGGTATATTTCCAAGTTCTAGAGTATTTCCAATTTTTATATCAGTTTTAACTCCACTTTCTACTTTATCCCCTACTTTTAATCCTTTAGGAGCAAGTATATATCTCTTTTCACCATCAGAATAGTTAATTAAAGCAATATTTGATGTTCTATTTGGATCGTATTCTATAGAAGAAACAACACCAATAACATTATCTTTATTTCTTCTGAAATCAATAATACGATATTTTCTTTTAGAACCGCCACCACGATGTCTTAGTGTTATCTTACCTTGATTATTACGACCACCATTTTTCTTTAAAGTAACAGTCAATGATTTTTCTGGTTTAGAACTAGTTAATTCTGTATTAACAAGTCTTGACATTCCACGATTACCATTGCTTGTTGGTTTAATTGTCTTTATAGCCATTGTAAACCTCCTTAACTAAGTTCTATTGAACTACCTTCACATAATTTTATAATTGCTTTTTTAACCTTATTTGTTTTACCAGTATAACGTCCCACTCTTTTTTTCTTTGGATGTACATTTACTGTATTAACACTTTCAACTTTTACATTAAAAATTTTTTCAACTGCTTGCTTAATTTGTGTTTTATTAGCTCTAACATCAACACTAAATACCACAACATTATTTTTAGCAAGATCAGAAGTTTTTTCTGTAATAATTGGTGCCTTTATAATATCTCTATAACTATCTAACATTAAACAAGCACCTCCTCTATTTGCTTAATAGCATTTTCTGTAATAATCATTTTATCTGCAGAAATAACATCTAAAACATTTATTTCATTAGCTTGTAATAAAATAACATTATTTAAATTACGAGTTGCTAAAACCATATTTTCATTTAGTTCTTCTACAACTATTAATATATTTTTTTCTGCTTTAAGATTATTTAATATAGTTTTTGCATCTTTTGTTTTATTACTTTCTATATCAAATTTATCTACAACGATTAATTCTTTATCTATTGCTTTATAAGATAGTGCTGAAATAAGCGCTAATCTTCTTTCTTTCTTATTCATTTTTTTAACATAATCTCTTGGATGTGGTCCAAATACTACTCCACCATGATACCAATGTGGTGCACGTGTACTTCCTTGTCTAGCACGACCTGTACCTTTTTGTCTCCATGGTTTTCTTCCACCACCACTGATTTCTGAGCGTGTTTTTGTATCTGCAGTACCTTGTCTCAATGAATTTCTTGATAAAGTAATTGCATCATATAATACTGCATCATTTGGTTCTATATTCCAAACCTCTTTTGATAATGTAATATCTTTTACTTTTTCACCTTTAGTATTAAATACAGATAATTTTGACATCTATATTCCTCCTATCCTTCTTGAACTTCTTCTTCAGTATTTTCTTCTGTAACCTCTTCAGAGCTTTCTTCTTGAACTTCTTCTGTTACAGGAGTTTCAACTTCTTTAGTTTCAACTTCAGGTTCAGTAACTGTATAAGAATTTAATTCTTCCATTTCGTTTACTTTGCCCTCATTTTTAACTGATGTTTTAATAACTACTAAAGATTTTTTTGGTCCAGGGATATTTCCTTTTATTAATATTACATTATTTTCTTTATCAACTGCTACAACCTCTAAGTTTTGAATTGTTACAGTTAATACTCCCATATGTCCTGGTAAATTTTTACCTTTAAATACACGCATTGGTCTCATTGTTCCCATTGAACCTGGTCTTCTATGATAATGTGATCCATGACCCATAGGTCCCCTGCTTTGATTATGTCTTTTAATAACTCCTTGGAACCCATGTCCTTTGGTAGTTCCTGTTACATCAACTACTTCACCTGGTTCAAAAATATCTACAGTTACTTCTTGACCTAATGAATAATTGTTAATATCTACGCCTTTAATTTCTCTAAAGAAGCGCTTAGGTGTAGTATTTGCTTTGTTGGTATGTCCAACACTTGCTTTTGTCGCTAACTTTTCCCTCTTTGTATCAAAACCTAATTGGATTGCCTCATAACCATCATTTTCAATAGTTTTAATTTGTGTAACTACATTTGGCTCTACTGAAACAACAGTAACAGGAATTAATTTACCAGATTTTGTAAATACTTGAGTCATTCCGATTTTACGACCTAAGATTCCCTTTTTCATATTTTCCTCCTATAATATTATTTTAATATCAACACCGCTTGGAATATCTAAGTGAGTTAATGAATCAACTGTTTCCTTACTAGGGTTAATGATATCAATTAGTCTTTTGTGTGTTCTTTTTTCAAATTGTTCACGTGAATCTTTGTACTTATGTACAGCTCTTAAAATTGTTATTTTTTCTACTTCAGTTGGTAGTGGAATTGGTCCGCAAACTTCTCCTCCACTTCTTTTAACTGTTTCAACAATTTTAGCGCACGCATTATCCAAGCTTTTGTGCTCAAATGCTTGTAATTTGATACGAACTTTAGTTTTAGACATTTTCATATCCTCCTCTCGCCTATATCTAGTATAGACTTGCTCCGTGTAAAAACCTGAAATAGGTAAAGCTGTTTTTACAACTTAACCTGGTGTTTCAGCAACCTCACACATCATCGCATGCCACACATTCAAAATTATACACAATAATTATATGAAAATCAACACTTTTTTTGAATATTTTTTTATTTTTTTTCTTTTTTTATATACATTTCTTATACAACAAAAAAAGAAAAGCATAAACTCTTCTTCCGTATAAATATTTATTTAACAAATGGTATTAAACCCATAAAACGTGCTTTTTTAATTTCTGTACTTATAACTCTTTGATGTTTAGCACAGGCACCGGTCATTCTTCTAGTTAATATAGTTTTTTTATCGTTACTTATATATTTTTTTAAAGTAGCAACATCTTTATAATCAACTGGATTACCAGCACACATTTGACATACTTTTTTCTTTTTTCTATAAAATTCTGCCATACTATCCTCCTTTAATCTAGAAAATTTTCGTCGATAGAAACACTATCTCCAAAATCTGCAAATGGATCACTGTCAACACTAACTCCATCTATTTCATTATTAGAATCTTGATAATCATATGGTGTTACATCTGGAATATTGTCTTGTCCTCTATTTTGTGATTGAGATTTACTTTCTAAGAATTGAACCGAGTCAGCAACAACATCCATTGTGTATCTTTTATTTCCATCTTTATCATCATAACTTCCTGTTTGTAATCTTCCTTCGACCGATACTAAACTACCCTTATTTAAAAAATTACACACATTCTCTGCTTGTTTTCTCCAGACAACAACATTTATAAAATCAGTTTCCCTTTGTCCTTGAGCATTACTAAAAGTTCTATTAATAGCTACTGTAAAACGAGAAAACGGTAAATTAGCACCTGTATATCTTAACTCTGGTTTTGCAGTTAACCTTCCAATTAACATTACACGATTCATATTTTACCTCTTTTCTTATTTTTCAATTTTTGTTATTAAATGGCGTACTACATCATTACTAATTAAAGCAACACGATCAAACTCTTTTATAGCTTTATCATCATTTGATGATACAGTAATTACATAATAATGCCCACTTTTAAACTTTTTAATTTCATAAGCAAATTCTTTTTGCCCCATGTCATCTACCTGTTCAATTTTAGCACCATTACTAGTTAAAATATTTTCAAAGCTTTTTTCAACTTTTGATACCTCATCCTCAGCTAGTGTTGGTCTAATAATAAACATTATTTCATAGTTTCTCATTATTCCACCTCCTTATGGTCTATTAGGCTTACGTCAATAAGCAAGGAGTAACTAAATACTCATAGCAAATTATATCAGAAAAAAAAAACAAAGTAAACCACTATTTGTTAAAATATTATGTTTTTTACTTTGTATAATTACACATTAAATCTAAATAAGCAAATATCTCCATCTTGCATTACATATTCTTTTCCTTCTAATCTTAACTTTCCTGCTTCTTTTACTGTTTTTTCATTGCCAAAAGTTTTTAAATCTTCAAAACCCATAACCTCTGCTTTAATAAAACCACGTTCAAAGTCTGTATGAATTATTCCTGCACACTCTGGAGCTTTCATCCCATTTTTAAAAGTCCAAGCTCTAACTTCATCACTACCTGTTGTAAAAAAAGTAGATAGTCCAAGTAAAGAATAAGTCGCCTTAATTAATTTATCTAAACCGCTTATATTAATTCCTAAGGACTCAAGCATTTCAGCCTTATCATTATCATTTAATTCACTTAGTTCAGATTCTATTTTAGCGCATACTACTATTACCTCTGATTTACTAGTTTTAGCATATTCCTTTAAACTTTTTACATATTTATTTTCAAATGTAATTTCGCTTTCTAAAACATTAGCAACATATATTATAGGCTTAGCAGTTATAAGATTAAAATTCTTAATAATTTTATATTCCTCTGCCTCAAAGTTAATATCCCTTATAGGAATATTCTTTTCTAGGTTTTCCTTTATTTTATTAAGAAGTTCTGCTTCTTTTTTTACAATCTTATCATTTGATAAAATTGCCTTTTTACCTATCTTATTAATTCTATTATCTATAACTTCTAAATCTGCAAGCAAAAGTTCAGTATTTATTATATCTACATCTCTTATAGGATCTACACTATTTTCTACATGTATTATATTAGAATCATCAAAACATCTTACAACTTCAACTATTGCATCTACTTCTCTTATATGAGACAAAAATTTATTTCCCAATCCTTCTCCAAGAGATGCCCCTTTTACAAGACCTGCTATATCAGTAAACTCAAATGACGTAGGTACAAGACTATTTGGGACGTATAGATTTTCTAAAAATGATAACCTTTCATCTGGTACTGTTACTACTCCAACATTTGGTTCTATAGTTGCAAAAGGATAATTTGCAGCTAAAATATTTTTTTTAGTTATTGCATTAAATAAAGTAGATTTCCCAACATTTGGGAGTCCTATTATTCCTGCTGTTAAACCCATGTTTAATTCACCTCATTATTATAAAGTAGGATATCCACTAATTCCTACCGGTATTCCTGATATATACCATAAAAATACAAATAAAATCATTATTCCTACAACACTTAGAATAGTTGGTAACATTAATTTTAGTACTCCAGTTAGTGTAATTTCTTCATCTTCTATATTATACTTATTAATAAAACCAATTAATATAATTAAATATATGAAAAATGGAGTGACACATCTAGAAATTGTAGAAAAGAAAACATAAAGGTATTGGCAAAATTCTGGTGTTATATTAGCGCGCATAAATAAAGGTACTATAATTGGCGCCATTAAAACCCATTTACTAGTTAAACTTGGAACTAACACGCTAGTTATTACAACTATAAGCATAAATATAATTATCAAAAATATACCAGAAATCTCCATAACACTTAGTAAATTAGTTAACCCCGTAATAATGACAGTGCCTATATTAGTATAATCTAAAACTGATATGAGTTGCACCCCAAAGAACATTATTGCAAAAACATATCCTAATCCATCAAAATTAGTAGAAATTCCAACATTTGATTGTGCATCATTTTTAAAATTTTTAGATATTTTGCCATATATAGATCCCACTAAAATTAATATTAATAAAACTATATATATTAATCCATCCTTAAAAATAGAATTATCGCCAAATAATTTAGTGACATAACTATTTCCATCAATATCTACCAATGGGCTATTTGATAACGTAAATATAAAAGTTATTATAGCTAAAATTATAAATACTATAATAGAAATTATAAGTGCACTTATAGAATGATTATATTCATCATCATTTCTTTGTACCTTTTTAAGATTATTAGTAATCTTGCGTTCTATAAATATAGTAAGTAAAAATAATAATAATAAAGCACCTGAAAGCATTATATAAATTGTTGAAAAAGAATTAAACCTATAAGTTGGATCCACATCAAGTGTTGCAGCTTGTTCAGTTAATAACCCTAAACTATAATTATCACCATTCATAAAAATTCCAAATGAATATCCTAATGTTATCCCTAAAAATACAGTAATTAATCCACTTACAGGGTTTTTGCCCATAGCCTTGTAAATTGCAGCTATTAATGGAAATAAGAACAAATAGCTATATTCACCAAAAAATATAAATAATATAGAAATTAAAAGAGTTAAAAATGTTATAATACTCGTTTTAAGTTTACCAAGACGTCCAAATATATGCTCTAAAAGACCACTTGATTCCAATATGCTTGTACACATTATAGAAAGAATTAAAATAATTAAAGGTGAAAAAGTTTGAAAATTTTTAACTGCACTACCTAATAAAAATTTAATACCATCTATAGAAAATATATTTTTGATAGTTACTAAAGAAGTTTGTAATAAACCATTACTTATTGATGTTTGTTCACCACTTATATTAAGTGAGCCTAAAATTAAGCTTAAAATCATTATGAACAATGTTAATATAAGTATTATGGATATAGCACCTATATACTTTTTACTTTTATCTTTCGATTTATCCATCATTTGCCTCCTAGTAAACAACAATTTTCTTAATTCTTTTATTAAATTCGATCCTTGGTATCATTACTACTCTTCCACAGTTTAAACATTTAATTTTTATGTCAGCCCCAAGTCTTATAATACACCAAGAATTAGAACCACATGGATGAGACTTTTTCATTTCCACTATAGTTCCTACCTTATAATCATTTTTCACGCAACTATCACCGCCTATTAAAAGTATATATTATATTTAATCTTTTACATTTAAAACTTCAAGTATTCTATTTAAATCAGCAACATTTGTGAAAGTTATTTCAATTTTTTTATCTTTTATTTTTACTTTTGTATCTAATTTTTCACGTAACATATCCTCTACATATTTATACTCATTTGTTTTTGTAGAAATACGATTAATTTTATTTTTTTTCTCTATACTGCCCTCATTAAGATTTAACTCAGTTTCTCTTACTGGTAAATGTTCTTTAATTATCTTATTTGCTAAATCAATTATTTCATCATCGCTTTCTAACTTACTAAGAGCTCTAGCATGACCCATAGTTAATTTAGATTCTATTACCATTTGTTGAACTTCATTAGGCAATCTGAGCAACCCTAATATATTTGTAATATGACTTCTACTTTTTCCAACTTTTTTTGCAAGTTCATCCTGAGTAAGATTAAGTGCTTCTATCATTTTCTTATATGCAATAGCTTCTTCAATCGAATTTAAATTTTCACGTTGTAAATTTTCTAAAAGCGCAATTTCCATCATTTGTTCATCAGTAAAATTTCTGATAATTGCAGGTATTTTTTCTAATCCTGCAAGCTTAGATGCTCTATATCTACGTTCCCCGGCTACTATTTCATATCCCTTAATACTCTTTTTAATAATTATCGGTTGTATAACACCATATTCCTTTATAGAATTTGCTAGATCCTGTAATGCTTCATTATCAAAGGTTTTTCTGGGTTGATATGGATTTGGTCTTAATTCATCTAGACTAACTTCAAAAATTTCTTCATTTGTTACGGTTTCATATATTTTTGTTTCAATTTGATTTAAATCTAAATTTTCACTATTAAATAATTCCTCTAAACCTCTACCCAATGCTTTCTTCTTTGTTTCCATTTTTATTTATCACCTCTTTAGCTAAATTTAAATATGCCTCTGTTCCTCTACTATGAGAATCATATGCAATAATAGGTTTCCCATGGCTTGGTGCTTCTGATAGTCTTACAAGCCTTGGAATTATTGTATCATAAACTCTTTCTTTAAAATAACTTTTTATATCTTCAACTACTTCTAAACCTAAATTAGTTCTATTATCTAACATTGTAAGCAATACTCCTTCTATATCTAATCCAGGATTCAAATTTTTCTTTGCTAACATAATGGTATTTATAAGTTGCATAATCCCCTCTAGTGCAAAAAATTCACATTGAACAGGAATCATTACTGAATCAGCAGCTGTCAAAGCATTTGTTGTAAGTATTCCTAAACTTGGTGGACAATCAATAATTATATAGTCGAACATATTTTTTGCTTCACTCAAATATTTTTTTAATTGCCCCCCTTTAGAAAAACCAGGTTCTTTTCTACTGCGCTCCATAAGTTCAATATCCGCACCTGCTAAATTAATAGTCGCTGGGATTACAAACAAATTTTTAAAATTAGACTTTACAATTACTTCAGAAATTTCCGCATTATCTATTAATAAATCATAAACGCTTTTCTTAATACCTGATTTATCTATACCAATCCCTGTTGTAGCATTTCCCTGCGGATCCAAATCAACCAATAAAACTCTCATTTTTAAAACACCTAAAGATGCCGCTAAATTTATACTTGAAGTTGTTTTGCCAACGCCACCTTTTTGATTTACCAATGCAATAATTTTACCCATTATATCACTCTATTCTCTACTCTTGATATTTGTAATTAAACTGATTATACTCAGTATCATAGGTTATATTTATACAACCTTTCATCTCTTCTTTTGTAACTGGATTAATAACCTTTGAATTAGTAATATAATTTTCATTCAATAAAGTTTCTACAGTTAAGCAATATGAAAAGTCACTTTCTTCATTAAGTTTTTCAAGATTTTTTATACTCCATTTTTTTGCTTGTTCTTCTAAATATTTTATTTGTTCTTCATAAAGGCTTTCACTAGAAGCACTTATAGTATTACTAACAACCGGAACAATAATTATAACAATTAAACCTAATACAATTAAAATAGCTAATAATTCTACTAATGTAAATCCTTTCATAGTAAAACCTACTTTCTACATAAATATATTGTACCATTTTAATCAAAAAAAGGAAACAAAATTTCCTTATTTATCTAATTCCTTTATCAATTCTTCTTTATTCATCTTTGAATATCCTTTTATTTCCTTTTCTTTTGCCAAACCTTTTAACTCTTCCAAAGATAAATCTTTCAAAGATGCTGTTTCAAAATCACTTAAATCTGTTTCATTGTCATCATCAGGCATACAGCCATGTGAAACTAAATAATCTATTTGTTCTTTAGTTATTGTTTCTCTTTCTATTAATACATCTGCAATTAATTTAAGTAAATCTTGATTTTCTTTTATTATTTTTTGTGCTTTTTTATAACATTCATCTATTATTTTTCTCATTTCTTGGTCTATTTCATAAGCTACTTGTGATGAGAAATTTCTGCTTTTATTATAATCTCTTCCTAAAAATACGCTGCCTTCATCTTGTGTTTCTAATTGAATTGGTCCTAGACTACTCATACCATATTCAGTAACCATTGCGCGCGCAATCTTAGTTGCTTGTTGGAAATCATTATGTGCTCCTGTTGTAATCTCACCAAATATAAATTCTTCTGCAACACGACCGCCTAACAAACCTGTTATTCTTTCAAGTAATTCTTTCTTAGTAGAAGTAAATCTTTCCTCCTTAGGTTGCATCATAGTATATCCACCTGCATATCCTCTAGGAATTATAGTTATTTTTTGAACATCATTTGCTCCGTCTAGTTTAATCCCAATTACTGCATGACCAGATTCATGATAAGCAACTAATTTTTTATCATTTTCGGTATACTTCTTAGAAACTTTAGCTGGTCCCATAAGAACTCTATCCTGAGCCTCATCTACTTCTGACATAGTAATTGCCTTTTTACCACGCCTTACTGCAAGAAGCGCTGCTTCATTAAGTAAATTTTCCAAATCTGCGCCACTAAATCCTACAGTTCTAGAGGCAACATAATTCAAATTTACTCCTTTTGAAAAAATTTTATTTTCCGCATGAACTTTTAATATTTCTTCTCTTCCTTTGGCATCTGGCAAATTAACCTGTACTTGTCTATCAAATCTACCTGGTCTTAAAAGTGCTGGGTCTAATACATCTGGTCTATTCGTAGCGGCAATAATTATTATTCCTTCATTAGCTCCAAACCCATCCATTTCAGTAAGAAGTTGATTTAATGTTTGTTCTCTCTCATCATGTCCGCCACCTAAACCTGTTCCTCTTTGTCTACCAACAGCATCTATTTCATCAATAAATATTAAGCATGGAGCATTTTGTTTTGCTTGTTTAAACATATCTCTAACACGACTTGCTCCAACTCCGACAAATAATTCCACAAATTCAGAACCGCTTATATAAAAGAATGGCACATTTGCTTCCCCTGCAACAGCACGTGCAAGAAGTGTTTTTCCTGTACCTGGAGGTCCAACAAGTAATACCCCTTTTGGAATTCTGGCACCCATTTGTTGAAATTTAGCAGGTTTTTTTAAGAAATCTATTAATTCAGCGACTTCTTGTTTTTCCTCAGTTAAACCCGCAACTTGTTTAAAAGTTACTTTTTTATTATTTTCATTTAAACGAGCACGACTTTTTCCAAAATCCATTGATTTATTTGCACCGCCCATTTGTTTAGAAATAAATACAAATGCAACTATAAGCAAAATAACCATTGGTAATACATTTACAATAAACATTAATATTGTACTAGAACCAGGATCTGCAACAGTATCCATACTAAATCCGTAATCTTTTTGTAAAGATAATAAATTAGTAATTATTTCGTCAGTTAACGGAAGTCTAAGCAAAAATGTTTCATTTTCCGAATATCCTGCCATTGTTCCTTGAATCTGATACAAACTTGATCTTGAATAAGGTGTAATAACAATTTTATCTACTTTTTTTTCTTCTACAGAACTTAAAAATTCTTGATAATCTATAACATTAACTTTTTGATTAGCAATATTAAAAAAATACAGAATTCCTAACATTACTAAAAACAAAAATATATACGGTAATATTCCTTTTTTTACTGCTTTTTTATTCACAAAATCCTTCCTTTCTAATAATACCTTAGTATTATATCACATTTTTCATCTTTTGAACTATTAAATTTAGATTTTTTTAAACCTGGTATCCAAACAATATTATCGTTAGAATCCACTACTATTGGCCAAGTTCTCCTTGAGGATAAATCTAATTTTGAATTTATAAATACTTCACTTACTTTTTTACTTTCATTCATACCTTTTATAATGATTTTATCACCATTTTTCTTATTTCTGACAAATAAAGGTAATGTAACAGAATTAAAACTTAATCTGCATATATTATTATCATCTATATTAGATGAACTAATAACCTCAATTTTTCTACCATTTGGAAGATTTACTAAGTTATTTATTTCATATTTATAATCATTTAGCTTTATTTCTTTTTCTACAAGTTCAAAAGAATTATATGATTTTATACCTTTAATTTTATTTGGTAAACTAATATTTCCATTTGGTTTATTTGATATAATTAAGTTGTATATAGAGTTTACATGCTTATCTGTTAAAAGTGAAACATTGTTTATATATACCTTTTCTAGTAATAAATATATTAATCTTTTACATATTACATGTTCTAATTTTAAAAATTCATCTATTTTAATTATATTATTTTCTATAACTTTATTTTTAACTTTTTCAACTTGTTTTTCTATAAATTCTTCATTTTCTAATAAAAGAGTGCTGAACTTATAAAATTTACTATATATATTGTTATCTTCCTTTTTTAATAAAGGTATTATATATTTTCTAAATCTATTTCTTGTATATACATCTTTAAAATTAGAATTATCTTGAACATATTCAATCTCATTTTTTGCAGCATAATCATATATATTATCTTTGTTAACATTGATTAAAGGTCTATATAATATATAATCTTTTTTATATGTTTTTTTACCAAATCCACCATATCCTTTAAATGTAGTTCCTCTTACTATACGCATAAGAATTGTTTCAATTAAATCATCAGCATGATGTGCAGTTAATAAGTATTTTGATTTATATTTATTTACCATATCTTCAAAAAAATTATATCTTATATTTCTAGCCTCATTATGAAAATTATCGTTACCATAACTTTCAATTTTCATATATTCAAATATAACTCCATTCCTTTTACAATATTCTTCTACAAAAATTTTTTCCTCTGCACTTTCTTCTCTTACATTATGATTAACATGGCAACATACAATTTTTAATTTTATTTCATCTTTTAATTTTACTAATAAGTCAAGCAAAGACATTGAATCTACCCCACCAGATACTGCAACCACTATATATTGATTACTAGAGGATAATAATTCTTTCTTTAAATCTTTATATACTTCTTTCATATACTCACCACCTTATTGGTTCAATTCCATTCTTTATTAAAATTTCATTTGTTCTAGAAAATGGTTTACTGCCAAAAAAACCTCTATTTGCGGACAAAGGGGAAGGATGTGCAGATTCTATAATATAATGTTTTGGATTAGTTATCAAGCTTTTTTTGCTTCTTGCATAGCTTCCCCATAAAATATAAACAACTGTAGTTTGTTTTTCATTTATCTTTTTTATTATAGAATCCGTAAATATTTCCCATCCCTTTTCTCTATGTGAAAGTGGTGTATCCTTTACTACCGTCATAACACTGTTTAATAAAAGTACACCTTGATTCGCCCAATCAGTTAATTCATTATTTTTACGAATAATTCTTAAATCTGAATATAATTCTTTTAAAATATTATTTAAAGAAGGTGGTCTTGTAACATTATTTCTAACAGAAAAGCAAAACCCGTGAGCTTCATTTTCACCATGATATGGATCTTGGCCTAAAATAACAACCTTTACATCTTCATAATTTGTATGTAATAGTGCATTAAATATTTCTTCCTTTTTTGGATAGCATATTTTTGTATTATACTCATTTTTTAAAAAACTTCTAAGTTTTTTAAAATAATCTTTATTATATTCATCTTTTAAAATTAAATCCCAATTCTTTGTAACCATTTTTACCACCAAAATATATTTTAACACAACTACCGAGATTTATTAACATAATCTAGTATTTTTTGTTTAAGTCTTAAAATAGCATATGTATTAATTATTATCAAAAATGCTACTATGATATCAACAAATCCCCATAAAAACGAAGATGAGATTATACAACCCATAAATACAATTATACACGTTATAATTTTTAAAATTAATATTTTAAATTTATTTACATTTCCAAAATATTTTAAACAAGATTCACCATAATAATAGGCTGTCGTAACAGTCGAAAATGAAAATAATATTATAGATACAGTTAAAATAATATTTCCAAATGAACCAAAATGATAAATAAATGCATGCTTTGTTAATTCTATCCCATTAATATCAAATCCATTAACTGTTAAATAATCACTTGTTAAAACTATAATGGCCGTTGAAATACAAATTATAAAAGTAGTAATATAAATTCCTAACATTTGAATATATCCTTGCTTAATTAAATTATTTGATGTAGAGGATGTAGATACAATACTACTTGTTCCAATCCCAGCTTCATTTGAAAATATCCCTCTTTGTATTCCAATTAAAAAACCAGATAGAAACCCACTAAAAAATGGTTTAAAATTAAATGCCTCTCTTACAACATTTAATAATATTGAAGGTATATCACTTATATTTTGGAAAAAAACTACCAAAGACGCTATTATATATATAATTGTCATAAATGGGACAATAAAACTGGAAAAACGTGCAATTTTAGATAAACCCCCATAAATTATCAAAAAAGTAATCACAGATAATATAATACCAAGTAACACTGGATTTACCCCTACCAAGCTTTTTGATATAGTATTTGATTGAATTCCTACAAAAAAAATTATATAACCTATTATTATTAAAATTGCATACAAAGCCCCTAGTTTTTTATTATTTAATCCATTTTTTATATAATAAGAAGGACCACCTTTATATTGCTTTTTTTCATCATGCTCTTTGTAAATCCCGCCTAATATAATTTCACAAAAAGTATTTGTAGAACATAAAAACACAGTTGCTACAAGCCAAAATATAGAGCCAATTCCACCCATATATATAGCAAGAGAAACTCCCGCTATACTTCCCACACCCATTCTCCCAGCAAGAGAAATCATAAGCACTTGAAAATTAGATATGCCATCAACTTCCTTGTTTTTTTTTAAAGATTTGAACATATCTTTAAATCTAAATTGTATTCCTTTTAGCTTAAATGTAAAATATATACTTGAAATCAATATTAGAATAGTAGCAATGAACCAAATAGTTTTAATAATATATTGCATATAATCACCTAAAAACATTATAAAACTTTACTTTGTCTTATAATGTCTTTTTTTATAAACTATTAGCTATATCAACAAATATTTCTAAAGATAATTGTTCTGCTCGAGCATTTAAATCAAAATTATAGTTTTTTAAAATACTTTCTATTATATCTAAATCATAGTTTTTTAAATTATTTCTCAAATTTTTTCTTTTTTGTGCAAAACTATCTTTTATTAAATTAAAAAATTTTTCTTCATCTTTTAAAATATATAATTTTTCCTTTTTAACAAATTCAACAACGATGCTATCAACATTTGGTTTTGGCATAAACACATTTTTGCTTATATCCATTATTTTCTTTATATCATAATAATAACTTAAGAATACAGATAATGAACCATAATCTCTTGTCCCTGGTTTTGCTTTAAATCTATTTCCTACTTCTTTTTGAACCATAACAACTATTTTATCTACATCTATTTTATCCATTATTAACTTCATAATAATTGGTGTAGTTATATAATATGGTAAATTAGAAATAACATAAAGTTTTTTATAATCATATTTTTCTATATCTTTCTTTAGTGACGCTGTTAAAAAATCTCCATAAATTACTTCTAAATTAGAAAATTCGCCCAAATTTGCATCAAGAACACCTTTTAACTCTTTATCTATTTCATAGCACAACACATTTTTTGCCTGTTCCAAAAGTTTTGAAGTTAATGAACCACTGCCTGGACCTATTTCAATAACCAAAGTTTCTTTATCTATACATGATTTTGAAACAATATTTTTTACTATATTTTCATCTATTATAAAATTTTGACCAAATTTTTTCTTAAAATTAAAATTATTTTGTTCCAATAAATTAGACATTTGTTTTGGAGAATATTCCACCATACCACCTCTTATATAAAATAATATATATTTTTTAATAAAAATTTTTAATTATCTAAATTATAAATTATTAAAACTAAATAATCAACAAAAACAGGACTTTACCAGCCCCATCTTTTTACATCTATTTCTACTGTACCACTTTTATCTGTAATATTATAAATATCCGGATCGCTTTGAGTTTGAAATGCTATATCCAATACAATTCTTCCTTCATTTTTCCATGCAAATCTAAGAGCAGAGCCTGTATCTAACACAATTCCTCTTACATTTTCATTTTTAAGTTTTACATCTAAAACCGTACCACATTCAAAAAGCGACGTATCTGCAGCTATAATTCTTAATTCACCGTAAGAACTATCCGTATAATATTCTCCCGAATTTAGAAGACTATAAGTTCCCTCGGGGGTCCTACAACTAACATTTCCAGAACATCCAAGACAATCTCCACCATAACCTGTCACGCTTCCTTTATATGATGTCTTTGCTCCTGTCCCAATTTCTACGACCTCATTAATAGGTTCTCTAAGCAATATATTTTCTCCATTAACATTATATGTTAATCCAACTTCTCCCTGAGTTATAATATTTGTTGTATTTACTGGTAAGTTGCTATTATATTTTATAACTTTATCATAATCTTTATATTCTACTACATAGTCTAAACTTCCGCTGCTAACATTATTTTCTACTATTAATGTATCTATTGATTTACTATCAATAAACAAGGGACTTAATATTACATAAAGTATTGCCAACCATTCCTTTAGTATTTGTATAAGGCATAAACTCATCTTTTCACCTCTTCAATATAATTTACTCCCCAATAAAGCATATCATATTGTGATTTTTAAGTCAAATTGACTACATGCATTAATTGTCGTGCTTTTTAACACATTATCTAAACTTATACATTTTAATTTACTTATTTCTTCAGCTACATATATAGTATTATATGGCTCATTTCTTAATCCTCGTAATGGTTCAGGAGAAAGATATGGGCTATCGGTTTCTAATAAAAGATACTCTATAGGAATATTTCTAACCACTTCTTTTAATTTAGAAGAATTTTTAAATGTTACAACTCCTCCAATACCGAGCATACAGTTAATATCTATAAATTTATATGCCATTTCAATACTATAACTATAACAATGTACAACCTTTTTTAAATCATTATAATCTTTTAATATTTCATATGTGTCTAAAGCAGCATCTCGGCTATGAATTACAACAGTCTTATTATATTTTCTAGCTAGTTCCAATTGCTTAATAAATAAAGATTTTTGAGCTTCTTTATCAATATTTGGATAATGGTAATCTAACCCTATTTCACCTATACCAACAATTTTAGGATTTTTAATATTCTCCTCTATTTTTATTAATGCATTACATATTTGATCAGAATCTAGACATGAATATTCAGGATGGATTCCAATAGTACCATATATGTTTGGATAATTTAGACATAAATTTATTGTTTCTAAATTAGTGTTGTTGTCAACACCACTTGCTATAATTATATTATTTCCCATGTGATTTATTACTTGTTTCAAATCATCATAATCTTTACTATCTAGATGACAATGTGTATCTATTCTCATTTTATCACCAAAAAAATTATATCATTTAACGATATAATTTTCTATTGTTTTCTTATTATAAAATATCTAATTGTAAATATTACTATTATAAACAAATATATTGCATCAATATAATTAAAATTTACTATTACATTTATAACGAATAACACAAATAAAATAATATAAATTGGGACTACATACTTCGCTGCATTATTACCTCGTTCCAATTTTATTAACTCCTCTCTCCTTTTTAAGAACAAATCTAATATAACATACGCTTAAACTAACAACAATATATAAATCCAATTTTTTGACGACAATTTACATCAATTTACACATTTTTGTGTCAAAAATTGACATTTTTATACAAGAAAGGAGTTCGAGAAATATTTATCTTTACTTCAATTAGTATCAACTTGTGTTTCTAGTATTTTTGCGATTATATTACCTATTTCTAGGATAGTATCTGGATTTTTAAAATTAATAAATACTAATAATCCATATACATCCCCATAAGTTATAATAGGCATAATTAAATAATTAGTTGTATTAACTTTCCCTGACTTAATTATTTCAATTTCATTAGCTGTTTCTTCTATAATTTGCTTTTTATTTTTTAAACAATCTAGTAAAAATAAACTTATTTCTTGATTTATAAAATTTTTTTTATTTAATCCAGAATATGATATTATTTTGCCACTATCAGTAACAAAAATATCGCATTTATATATGCTATTTATTATGTCTATTACACTTTGAATATAATTTGAAATTGATGATAAACTGGAGAATTTTTTAAGTATTATTTTATCATTTTCTATATAAATTTCTACCATATCATTTTCTATTATTCTTAAAGATTTTCTAACTTCTTTTGGTATTACTATGCGACCTAAATTATCTATTCTTCTGACTATACCTGTTGTTTTCATAAACACCTCACCATTCATTATTAGTTTGGTATCTATGATTTTTTTTATTCACATTTATACTAATTTATAAGACTTTTAATAACTTCACATAAATCTATTAAATAAAATATATAATTTTTATCTAATTTAACTGTATCTAATACTATCGATAAATTTTTATTTTTCATACTAAATCTAAACATACGTGTTAATTCACTTGCCTTAAAAAATAACTGTTCTATATTTATCTTTTGACAAAGTATTGGCGGTAAAAGAACCTCTATATAATTTTTTGTTTGATTTAGTTTTTCTATTCCAAGTTCACGTGCCTTTTTTTCAAATAATTCTTCATGCATATAGATATTCATTTCTTCACTTAAATGCCCAAATCGATCTTCTATTTGGGATTTTACTTTTTCTAAGGTTTGATAAGAATCAATACTGTTAATCATTTTATGTATCTCAATTTTTAGTGATTCTGAGGAAACATAATCATCAGAGATGCTTGTAGATACATCAAGGAGTGGCGTACTTGGAATATTCTCGAATGAATTAACTTTTTCTCCTTTTTTCCTACTTATTTCATCATTTAACATACTTAAAAATAATTCAACTCCTACTGAATTCACAAAGCCAGCCTGTTCGCTACCTAAAATATCTCCTGCACCTCTTATAGAAAGATCTCTTACAGCTATAGAAAAACCACTCCCCAATTCCGTAAACTCTTTTATTGCATTAAGCCTTTTTATCGCAACTTCTGATAAAACTTTATACTTATCATACATTAAATAGCAATATGCAATTTTATTGCTTCTCCCCACTCTACCTCTCAATTGATATAACTGTGATAATCCAAATTTATCTGCATCAAATACAATTAAAGTATTTGCATTTTGAATATCTATACCCGATTCTATTATTGTTGTACACAACAATACATCATACACTCTATTTATAAAATCTAACATTACCTTTTCTATATCATTTTTGTTCATTTTACCATGTATATAGGCGATTTTAGCATCAGGAACTAACTTGCTTAATTCAAACAATTTTTTTTCTATTGAAATGACGCTATTATAAAGTATAAATACCTGACCATTTCTAGATAATTCTTTATAAATTGCTTCTTTAATTATATGGTCGTTTTGTGAAATCACATAAGTTTGCACTGGATACCGATCAATAGGGGGAGTTTCTAAGAGTGATAAACTTCTTAAACCAGACATAGACATTTGTAAAGTCCTTGGTATTGGCGTTGCAGACAAAGTTAGCACATCTATATTATTTTTAAACGATTTTATTTTTTCCTTATGTTTTACTCCAAAACGTTGTTCTTCATCTATTATAAGTAATCCTAATTTTTTAAAATTTATATCACTACTTAAAACTCTGTGGGTTCCTATAACAAAATCAACACGTCCTGTAGACAAATCTTCTAATATTTTTTTTGTTTCTTTAGTAGTTGTAAACCTATTCAAAAGTCTTATATTAATAGCAAATGATGAAAATCTATTTAAAGCTGTATTAAAATGTTGACTAGATAATATTGTAGTTGGACATAACATAGCAACTTGATAACCTGAAATTATAGCTTTAAATGCGGCGCGAAATGCAATTTCAGTTTTACCATAACCAACATCTCCACACACTAATCTATCCATTGGTTTAAAACTTTCCATATCCTTTTTAATTTCTTCAGTTACTCTTAATTGATCCAGTGTTTCATTATATTGAAATAACTTTTCAAATTCTATTTGTTCTTTACTATCGGAATCAAACTTTATTCCATATGAGGATTCTCTTTCAGCATATAATTTCAATAAATCTTCTGCTATAGACTCTACTTTTTTTCTTACTTTTAACTTTGTCTTAGCCCATTCAGTACTACCTAACTTATTTATTTTAGGTTCTAAACCTTCATTTGCAGAATACTTATTTATTAATTCGATTTTTTCAACAGGGACATATAATTTATCTCCATCTTTATATTCTAATTCTAAATAATCCTTTTTAAATGATCCTTTCGTTAAAGACTTAATACCAAGGTATCTTCCTATACCATGCGCATAATGAACGATATAATCACCTACATTTAATTTATTTATATCATGTATTTTTGAACCTATAGTAAAATGAGATTTATACTTTATATCATCATTTTTTTTATTATATATTTCGCTTTCGGATATAAATATATAATTATTGCACTCGAATCCATTTTTTAAATTTTTAATTATTACATTAATTTTATTCTGCATAATTTCATTTTCACTTGTAAAAATAATAAATTCATTTTCCATGTTATCTAAAAACTTATTAACCTTAAATCTATCCGAAAAACATATTATAACTGTTTTATTATTATTAATATATCCTAATAATCTTTTATTTATTTCATCTATTGTTCCTTTAAAATTTTCAATTTCCTTACTTTGGTAAACTTCGCTCAATGAATCATGAATAGCATTATCAAAATTAATAAAATTTTTAAATTCTTTTATATTTATATCATTAAAATTATTCATATAATTATAATTTTGATTAATACTTAAATTATAATTATATACTTCAGCTTCTAAGTCATTTTTACTTTCAATAATTGCATCATAATCATTAAAAAAAACAAATGGTTTATTCATGAAACCATATATATTAGTTGGTTCTATGTAACTTGGTAGCATTCTTTGTGATATTTTATCCGTATCTATAATACTATTGATTAGAAATTCTGTATTTGGATATATGACAATGCTTTCGATTTTTCTGATTGTCAGCTGAGTATTAATATCAAATTCTCTTATATTGTCTATTTCATCTCCCCAATATTCTAATCTAATGGGATTTTTTTCAGATATTGGAAAAACATCTATAATATACCCCCTTGACGCAAATGAACCTGTTTTTTCTACTACAGAGTCATTCATATATCCAATCGAAATAAGTTTTTCAATTAAAGTATCCTTGTTATACTGTAAACCTGTAAATAGTTCTATTTTAGACGATAAAAATATATCGTTAGTTGGCAAATACCTAAGATATCCCATTAAATTTGTAATAACAATTTTTTTATCAACAGTTATCTGTCTTAGTGTTTCTAGTCTTGTATTTTTTAATTCAGGAGAAATTGCCAAGGCTTCACTATTTAAAAAACTATCCATTGGAAATAATAAAGCATCTTGTGTATACGAAGATAACTCTTGGTAAAATTTATTAGCTTCATATAATGTACTCGTTACTACAAGCACGGATTTATTTGAAGATATAAAGTAATTATATATGTACAATGCTTTTAAAGGATTAGTTAAACCAATTATATTCACTGTACTTTCTTTTATATTGAAAAAATTATTAAATATTGACACTTTTTCACCTCCAACACGACAAAAAGATACCTATAAGTATCATTTACTATTATATTTATTCATCAATTTATCAAAATCATACATCAAATAATCATCAATTATATTAATTGAAATATCTATTATTTTATTTAAAACATTTAAATCATTTTTACTAAAAGTACCCAAAACATAATTTTTTGTCTCCTGTGTTTTGTCATTTGATATTCCAATCTTTAGTCTTTTATAAAACTGAGTATTTAAATTAAGTTCTATATTTTTAAGACCATTATGTCCGCCACTACTACCCTTATATTTTAATTTATAAAATCCACAATTCAAATCTAAATCATCATTAATTATTAAAATATCATCAATATCTATTTTATAATAATCTACAAATTTTCTTATCACAGTACCAGATAAATTCATATAACTTTGTGGTTTTAAAAAAATAACTTCTTTATCTTCTATAAAAACCTTACTATATAAACCATCAAACTTTTTTTTGTTAAAACTAAATTCGTGAAATTTAGCATACTTATCCAAAACCATGAAACCTATATTATGTCTTGTGTTTTCATATTCTTTTCCTGGATTTCCTAATCCAACTATTAACTTCATATTCCACCTACTTTTTTATTCCATGATATTCATTGTATACATCATTTTTTGTAATACCTCTTTCCTTTGCAACTCTTTTAATAGAATCCATCAAAGAAAAACCTAATGACATAATGATATTTACATGTTCAGTAATTGTCAAATTTTCATAATTATCATTTTCTTTATTACCAGATACAACTATAACTAATTCTCCCTTTACATTTTCCATTTCCTTAACAACTTCATCTATATTACTTCTATATATTTCCTCGAATTTTTTACTTATTTCCCGAGAAATAGATATTTTCCTATTACCAAAAACTTCTCTTATGTTTAATAAAGTTTTTTGTATTCGATGAGGGGCTTCATAAAAAATAATTGTGTAAGGAATATATTTCAAGTTTTGAAGTTCAGACTTTCTTTTACTTTCTTTATTGTTTAAAAAGCCATAAAATAAAAATGGCATAGGCGATAATCCCGACGTTATTATAGCCGGAACAAAGGCTGTTGCTCCAGGCAAACCTACCACATTATATCCATTTTGAATAGCGCAGATTGCTAATCCAAAACCAGGATCACTAATTATTGGGGTACCTCTATCACTAACAAGTCCAACATCATATCCCTTAGATAAATAATCTAGCAATTTACTTTGATTTTCTTCCTCATTAAATTTATGATTAGCAAATAATTTTTTCTTTATACCATGATAACTCAATAATGCTGATGTCACCCTTGTATCTTCAGAAAAAATTACCTCTACTTGATTTAATATTTTTATAGCACGTAGTGTAATATCCTCCATATTTCCAATAGGGGTTGGAATTAAATATAAAGTTGGAGTTTTATCATAACTTTTCTGCGACATATACATTCTCCTATTCAAAAAAATTTTTAACTATTTGCGTATAGTTTCCATTTTCTTCATGTACAATAAGGGGCGGTAATATCCTTATCCCCGGATTTCCATTTTTTCTTCCCTCTACAAGAATAATATTTGCTTCTTTACCTTTTTTGGGATATACAAATTGCAGTTTTTTAGGTTCAATATTATTATTTTTCATAGTTTCAAATATTTCTAACATTCTTTCAGGTCTATGTACAATCGCAACTACACCATTATTTTTCAATAATTTTTTAGATATTCTAAATATATCATTTAAGTTAAGTGTAAGCTCATGTCTAGCAAATGTTTTATGTATATCCCTTTTATAAAGAGAATTCTCCATAACTTTAAAAAAAGGGGGATTACAAGTTATTACATCAAAAAATTCATGATCAAATTCTTTTTCATATTCATTTATATCTTTATTTAATATACTAATCTGTGATTCTAAATTATTTATTTTAACAGATTTAATAGCTAAATTATAAACTTCTTTTTGAATTTCAACGCCGATAATATTAGCATTAGTTTTTGTAGATAAAATTAATGGTATAGGAGCATTTCCGCAGCCTATATCTAATATATTGGATATATTTTTATTTATTGTAACAAAATTAGGTAAAAGTATTGAGTCCAACGAAAAGTTAAACATTTCTGTATTTTGTACAATATTTATATTATTTTTTTTCAATAAATAATTAGTTACTTCCATTTAATATTTCCTCTATTATACCTACTTTATCAATTTCTACTTTATAAGTTTGATTTATTATATTTAATTCAACTACCTTTCCTGTACCATCTTTTGTTTTTACAATATCTCCAATTTTAGGAAGTTTTTTTCTATACTCCGTGTAATTATCATTTTCATATGACAAACAACATAATAACCTATTGCATAATCCATTAATTTTACTTGGATTCAATGAAACATTTTGATTTTTTGCCATATTTATAGATACAGAATCAAGATTTTTTAAAAACTTATTACAACAAAGACTTCTTCCACATTGACCACATCCACCAATTTCCTTTGCTTTATCCCTAGATCCAATTTGTCTTAATTCAATCCTAGTTCTATATTTTGTGGCAAGTTCCTTAGCTAAATTTCTAAAATCAACTCGTGTTTCTGATAAAAATCTAAACAAGAGTTTATCTCTATCAAATGTGTATGTTGCATCTAATAGCCTTATTTGCAAATTTTGCTTAATAGCTATTTTTTTTGCATATATTAATGCAGAATGTGCTTCCTTGATATTTTTATAGTGTTTATCTAAATCCCTTTTATCAGCAAGTCTTAAAATTGGTTTTAGTTTTCCTTTTATTTTATTTTTTTCTATTTTAAATAATGGTTTTGAAACATTTGCATATTGTAGTCCTTTTTCTGTTTCTACTATAACCCCATCACCAATTTTTAATTTTAAATTATTAGGTTCAAAATAATATACTTGTCCATCATTTTTAAATGTAATTCCTACAACTTCAATCATTTTATTCCCCCTACATCTATTATAAACTTGTCCAACAATAAATTTAAATTTAAATTATATTTTATTTTATCTTTAAAATTTATTGCTAAATCAAGCATTTTTATAATTTTAGCATTGTATTTATTTAAATTCGAGTTTTCCTTCTCATTAAGTCCATGCTGAAGTTCTTCTTTTAATAATAATATCATTATATTAAAAGCTAAAATGAACTCTTCTTTTGTATTAAAAAATTTATACCATTTTTCAGATGTATATGCAAGTGAATGTATACCCTTTGTATTTAATAAATATAAAAAATCTTTAATTGCCTGTATTTTATTTTCTATATTATTTTCTTCAAGAAATTTTGCCTGATCACTTTTCGATATAGACATCATATTAGTAATATTATCTAATATATCTATTTCTTTATCCGTATTTCCTGCTAAAGATATAATTTGGCATCGTGATAAAATAGTATTTAATAATAGATTTTTATTAGACGTTACTAAGATTGCAATTATATTTTTTTCTGGCTCCTCTAAAAATTTTAATAATGATGCTGAGGAGGAAGCATTTAATTTTTCTGCCTCATCTATTATACAAATTTTAAATGAAGATTCTATAGATTTCTTGCTAAATTGTTCTTGTAAATTAATTATTTGTTCCTTTTTAATTTGAAGTCCATCACTTTTTAAAATATAAAGTTCAGAAAAGCAACCATCGTCTATTCTTTTACATTGTGTACATTTTACACATTTTTTATTATTTGTTCTATTTAAAGGACATAGCAAAAATTTTGCAAAGGATAATGCAAAACCAAATGAACGCATATTGTTACTAGATTCTACTAAATATGCATGTGATATCCTATTTTTTTTAACAGAATTTGTTATCATTTTATAAGCTATTTTTTGATTTGATAAATAATCATCTAACATCATAAAATCTCCTTCAAAAAACTAGTAAAAAAATTACTATAAAACTACATAATGCAGGAACTCCAAATATAGTGACAAAACATACAGTAATCAAATTTATAGGAATTAAAACTCCTAATGGTGCTGCAATAAGGTTATATCCATATAACAAAAAACATGATAATACAATTTTTTTTAATATTTTAAATATTTTTTTCAACATTTTGTCCACCTCAATATAAATTATGTTGAAAAAATTATATTATTCTGATATTTGAGTTCTATTATCAAATGCAAGTTCTAATGTCAATGCATCTAAATAATCCATATCGGCACCTATCGGAACTCCATGAGCAATCTTTGAAATAGTTACTCCAGGCTTGCTCAAAATTTTAGATATATAACGTGCAGTTGTTTCTCCCTCAACACTGGGTTTAACTGCAATCACAACTTCTTTTATATTTTCCCTTTTTACTCTTTCAACTATATTTGAAATATTAATATCCTCTGGTGTTATCCCATCAAGTGGCGATATTAAACCTCCAAGTACATGATACTTTCCATTAAAAACCCCAAATTTTTCTAATGTTATTATATTTTTTGGTTCCTCTACAATACATAAAGTACTACAATTACGTGAACTATCCTTGCAGATTTCACAATAATCATCTTCTGAAAAATTGTTGCATATTTTACACCTTTTAATTTTAGTATTAATTGCTAAAATATTTTCCGCAAAAAAACTGATAATATCATCATCCAAATTTAGTAAAGAAAGTGCCATTCTTTCTGCAGATTTTTCACCTATTCCTGGCAACTTTCTAAAACATTCTATCAAATTATTTATTGTTGCAGGATACCCCATTAAAATAACCCCGGCATTCCTTTTGTATATTTTCCTAATTTTTCTTCTGTGATTTTATCTACCTGTTCAAAAGCATTATTTAATGCTATAACTAACATATCCTCTAACATTTCAACATCATCTTCTTTTAAATTTTTTTCTAATATTTTAACTTCTAATACTTTCTTTTCACCTGATACCTTAACATGTACAAATGAAGATTCCCCTGTAAAAGTGGTTTCATCTATTTCTTTCTTTGCTTTCATCATGTCCGCTTGTAATTTCTGCATTTGCTTTGCCATTGCTTGTATATTCATATTATCCCTCTTTCTACTATATATATTCTATACAGTCACTAAATTTATCTTGTATTTCATTAGTGCTATTTGTTTTTTTTTCATAAATATCTGTCTCTGATATAGTTTCTAAATCATATATATACTGTCTTTGCTTACTATTAAATTCATTTTTAATTTTATCCCATTCTTTAATAGATGTGGAAATCATCTTTCTATTATCTAATGTAACACTATTATAAATCTTTTCCAATATTGGAATATGTTCATTAAATGAATCAGATATTGATTTTTCAGAAAACACAAATATTATGCATTCATCACTAGTAGCTTTTATTTGTGAATCTATAAACATAGAAATATATTGTCCATAATTAGAAGTTACAATATATGATTTTAAATCTTCTATTTTTTCCTTTACTTCTGATATTTGTTTTTTATTTAACTTTGCTAAAGTATTATTTATTCTTTGATCTTTAAATTTTTTATATAACTCTTCATTTTTAATTATGAATTCACAGAGCATTTCATCACTAAAAACTTTTTCTTTATTTGCTAAGGTTTTATTATTAAAACCGGGTTTGTGTAAATTGTACGCATTATCGTTTTTAGTTATTACATCTGCTACTTTTTCATTCATATTATTAGAATCTAAAACTTCACTTTTAATTAAATCCATAATTTTAATTAACGAAAGTTCAAGAAGTAACTTTGGATTTGTAGATGAAGATATATTAGGTAATGAATCAATTAATATTTCAATACATTCTAATAATGTATTATTCGTCATGTTTGGTAATGATTCATACAAAGTGACATCATTGACAATTGTTTTTAGATACTCAGGTGTTTCTTTACTTACTACTTTTTTTTCTAAAATATCCATAATTTTTTCAGTAAATTTTTTAATATTTATGCCTTTATCATCATACTCTTGAAGTAAAAATAATACATTATGCATATCAAAATTTAATAAATTGTTAACAAATTGAATAGTTGATTGTAAATCTAGTGTACCGCTTACCTCATGTATATGATCTAAAGTAATAGTTTCCTCTACATCCACATAAGAAGATACTTGGTCAAGTAAATTTATTGAATCTCTCATACCTCCATCACTTATTGATGCTATTTCATGTAAAGCATCTGCTTTTATAAGTATATTTTCTTCTTTGCAGATATATTTCAATCTTTCGACTATATCATTAATTGATATTTTTTTAAAATCAAATCTTTGACATCTAGATAAAATTGTAACTGGTATTTTATGAGGTTCTGTTGTTGCCAAAATAAATATTACATGAGCAGGTGGTTCTTCCAAAGTTTTTAATAACGCATTAAAAGCCCCCATAGTCAGCATATGCACTTCATCAATTATATATATTTTGTATTTTCCATACGTTGGTGAAAGAAGCACCTTATTTCGTATTTCCCTTATTTCATCTACACCATTATTTGAGGCAGCATCTATTTCTATTATATCGGTATTTTGTTTTAAATTTATCTGTTTACAACTTATACATTTATTGCAAGGTTCAGAATTATTAACCGAACTGCAATTAATAGTTTTAGCAAATGCTTTGGCAATACTAGTTTTACCTGTTCCCCTAGGTCCCGCAAATAAATATGCATGACTAATTTTATTGTTTTTTATAGAATTTTTTAAAGTATTTATAATTACACTTTGACCTGCAACATCTGATAGTGATTTTGGTCTATATTTTCTATATAATGCTTGATACATGCTATCACCTCATACATAATATTATAACATTAAATTTAATGATGAAACATAATTATCTTTTTGTTTTAAAAAAACTTTTCAATAATTCTAAAGATTCATCCTTGTACAATCCTTCTTGTACTATTATTCCTTTAGAATTCATTTTACTAAGGTATCCAAAAGATTCGTTTTTTATTGAATAACTTATTTTTTTAATTCGAGATTGCAATATTGCACCTGTACACATCATACAAGGTTCCATTGTAGAATATAATTCACACTCTTCCAAATGCCATGATTTTATTTTTTTACATGCTTTATTTATTGCAATTATCTCTGCATGATTTGTTGCATTGTTATTTTTTTCTTTTTTATTATGTGCTTTTGATATTATTTTATTATTTTTAACTATTACTGCTCCTACTGGTACATCACCATGCTTATATGCTATTTTTGCTTCTTCCAACGCTAATTTCATATATTCTTTCAAAATATATCACCTAAATTCAAAAAAAGCACACGTATTAAGAGGTTCTTAAGGCTGCTGTCTTCCGACTCTGACCTAGTTCAAACATAAATACTGTGCATTATAAATATACAATATATACTAATTTATTGCAAGAAAATATTACCTATATTATTCTTATATATTGTATGTAGCCTAATAATTAATTACCTATTATTTATAAATATTATTATATATTTAACAATTGTTTTATATCATTACATATTATATTTAATATTTATATTACTATATTAATCTATATCTTTTATTCAATGTTTCACGTGAAACATTGATATATATTTATCTTCTAATTATCTATTATTTATCATTTGATAAGAACTTACTTGTTATTTATAATATGTTATTATATGTTTAACAATTATTTTATATCATTACATATTATATTTAATATTTATATTACTATATTAATCTATATCTTTTATTCAATGTTTCACGTGAAACATTGATATATATTTATCTTTTAATTATCTATTATTTATCATTTGATAAGAACTTACTTGTTATTTATAATATGTTATTATATGTTCAATTACTGTTTTATTATATATTAATATTAAGCATTTTTATTAGTAATATATAATTTTAAATTAATTATAAAAAAGAAGAAAATATTAATTTTCTTCTTCTACTAACTCTGATTTTACAATTGCTGCTGTTGATACCCTTTGACCATCTTTTAAATGTATTAAACGTACACCTTGTGCAACACGACCTAACATTGATATTTGCGATAATGATAATCTAATAATTATACCACTATCTGTTACAATTATTAATTCTTCATCACCGTCTATTATTTTAAATGAAACTATATTTCCGTTTTTTTCAGTTACATTTAATGTTTTTACACCCTTACTTCCTCTATGGGTTATTCTGTATTGATCTATTTTTGTTCTTTTACCATACCCATTTTCTGTAACAATTAAGATTTCTTTATCTTTTTCTGCAACTTCGCAACCAATACAAATTCCATCATCTACATCTATTCCGCGTACACCTGATGCTTGTCTTCCCATAGTCCTTATTTCATTTTCATTAAACCTAATCATTTTACCTTTTGAGGATGCCATTAATATATCATTTTCACCTGTTGTTTTCTTTACAGAAACCAATTCATCATCTGGTCTTAGTGTTATTGCTAATTTACCATTTGATCTAATAAGTTCAAAATCTGATACTTTTGTTTTTTTAATGATACCTTTTTGCGTACAAAATACAATAAATCCTTTTTCATCTTTAGGATTAATAACTAATATAGATTTAACTCTTTCTTCTTTTTCTAAAGATAAAAGATTTACAATAGGTAATCCCTTAGATTGTCTGCTAAATAATGGAATCTCGTATCCTTTTAATCTATAAACTTTTCCCCTATTTGTAAAGAACATTATGTAGTCGTGCGTATTCATATATGCGATTTGTTCTACAAAATCCTCATCATTAGTGGTCATACCTTTTATTCCTACGCCACCTCTGTTTTGAATTTTATAATTTTCTACGCTTGCTCTTTTTATATATCCATTTCCCGTTAAAGTTATAATTACCTTTTCATTTGGAATTAACGATTCATCTTCTATATAATCAATAGCAGTCATATCAATTTGTGTACGACGTTCATCGCCATATTTTTCTTTTATTTCAAGTAACTCTTCTTTAATAATATTAAGAACCTTTGATTCACTAGCTAGTATTGATTTATATTCATCAATATTTGCCAATAATTGTTGTAATTCTGATTCAATCTTATCTCTTTCTAAGCCAGTTAAACGGCGTAATTTTAATTCTAATATTGCCTCAGCCTGAATTTCTGTTAATCCAAATCTAGATATTAACTTTTCTTTTGCCTCTATGTCACTTTCTGCATTTTTTATAATTTTGATTACTTCGTCTATATTATCTTGTGCAATTTTATAACCTTCTAAAATATGAACTCTTTGTTCAGCTTTTTCTAAATCAAATTTAGTTCTTCTTATAATAACTTCCTTTTGATGATCAATATACTTAGCAATAATATCTTTAAGACATAAAGTTTTAGGCGTTAACCCATCTAACATTAAGAAAATTATTCCATAAGAAACTTGAAAATTAGTATGTTTATATAGATTATTAAGAACTACTTGTGAATTTGCATCTTTTTTCAAAGTAATTGTTATTTTTACACCATCTTTTAAATCTGTATGGTAATCACTTATTCCATCAAGTACCTTATCTCTAACAAGTTCAGCAACCTTATTTTTAAGATCCATAGTATTAACACCATAAGGTACCTCAGTAATAACAATATTATTATGATTACCATTTTCCTCAATTATTGCCCTACTTCTTATAGTTATTGATCCTCTTCCTGTTTCATAAGCTTTTTTTATTCCGGAATTTCCTAAAATAATTCCACCGGTTGGAAAATCTGGACCCTTAATATATTCCATTAATCCAAGTGTATCAATTTCTGGGTTATCTATATATACAACACATCCATCTATTACTTCACTCAAATTATGAGGTGGAATATTTGTTGCCATTCCAACGGCTATTCCCATAGTTCCATTAACTAATATATTTGGAAATCTAGAAGGTAAAACCTCAGGTTCATCCAAAGTTTCATCAAAATTTTTACCCATATCAACAGTATTTTTCTTAATATCTCTTAATAATTCCAATGAAATTTTTGATAAACGTGATTCTGTATAACGCATTGCCGCTGCTCCATCACCTTCAATATTACCAAAATTTCCATGACCATCAATAAGTAAATATCTTTCATTAAAATCCTGTGCTAGCCTAACCATTGCTTCATATATAGATGAATCCCCATGTGGATGATAGTTTCCCATTACTTCACCAACTGTTTTAGCTGATTTTCTATGAGGCTTATCTGGAGTATAGCCTGAGTTATACATAGACCATAGTATACGTCTATGAACTGGTTTTAATCCATCACGTAAATCAGGTAAGGCACGAGAAGTAATAACACTCATTGAATAATCTAGAAAAGAAGAATTAACCTCCTCAACTATATCATTTTCTGATAATTTATCTCTTTCATGAAAAGCTTTTCCAAAATTTTCATCTGAAGAATCATCTGAATCATTATCTTCTATATCATATATTTTATCTTCTTCCATTATTAACCTCCTATATATCTAAGTTTTGTACATTTACTCCATTTTCTTCTATAAATTTTCTTCTAGGTTCTACTTCATCACCCATAAGTTTTTCAAATACTGCATCTGCTGCAACACAATCTGATACAGTTATTTTTTTCAATGTACGTTTTTCTATATCCATTGTTGTTTCATTTAATTCTTCAGCATCCATTTCTCCTAAACCTTTCATACGTGCAATCTCACAGCGTGTTCTTATATTTTCAGGAAGTGATTTTAAATAATCTGAAAGTTCTTTTTCATCCAATACATATTTTCTTGTTTTTCCATGCATTATTCTAAACAAAGGTGGTTGTGCCGCATAAACATGTCCTGCTTCAACTATAGGTTTGAAAAATCTATAAAATAATGTTAATAATAAAACTCTAATATGTGAACCATCAACATCAGCATCTGTCATTATTATTATCTTATCATATCTTAATTTAGATAAATCAAATTCTTCACCTATTCCAGTTCCAAATGCTGTAATAATAGTTCTAATTTCTTCATTTCCTAAAGCTCTATCAAGTCTAGCTTTTTCAACATTAAGAATTTTTCCTCTTAATGGAAGTATAGCCTGAGTCATAGAATCTCTTCCTTTTTTTGCAGAACCTCCAGCTGAATCTCCCTCCACAATAAATATCTCAGAAACTTTTGGATCCTTACTCTTACAATCTGATAATTTTCCAAAAAAGTTTGTTGTTGCTAAATCACTTTTTCTAGTAATTTCTCTTGCTTTTCTGGCAGCATTTCTAGCGCGACATGCAAGCATAGCTTTACTTATAATAATTTTAGCCTCTTCTGGATTTTCAAGTAAGAATCTTTCAAACCCTTGTGAAAAAACATTATCTGCTAATTTTCTTACCTCTGAATTTCCAAGTCTTCCTTTTGTCTGACCTTCAAACTGTGGATTTGGATGTTTACAAGAAATAATCATCGTTAATCCTTCTTTTACATCGTCACCTGTTAAAGCATCATCTTTTTCTTTCAATATTCCATTTTTTTTAGCATATGAATTAATAACACGTGTTAAAGCACGTCTCACACCTTCTTCATGTGTTCCTCCATCATGTGTATTTATGTTGTTAACAAATGAATATATATTTTCATTATAACCTGTATTATATTGCATAGCTACTTCAAAGAAAACATTATCTTCTGTTCCCTCTAAATGAATTACATTTTCATGAATAGTGGTTTTACCTTGATTAATAAATTTAACATATTCGCTTATTCCACCCTCATAAATAAAAGTTGTACCTGTTGTATCTTCTTCATCTCTGTCATCTCTAAGTGTTATTGATAATCCTTTATTTAAAAATGCCAATTCACGAACTCTTACCATTAAAGTATTATAATCATAAATATCTGTATCAAATATTTCAGGATCAGGTTTAAATGTAACAGTTGTACCTGTCCTATTTTTATCACAATCACCTATTATTTTTAATGGTTCTACTGTATAACCACCATTTTCAAAACGTACAAAGTATATTTTTCCATCTTTGTAAACTCTAACTTCAACCCATTTACTTAGTGCATTTACTACACTCGCACCTACTCCATGAAGTCCTCCTGATACTTTATAACTTCCTCCACCAAATTTTCCACCTGCATGTAATACGGTATAAACTGTTTCTACAGTAGACATTCCAGTTTTTGGATGAACATCCGTAGGAATTCCTCTACCATTATCACTTACTGTAATAGAATTTCCTTTATTAATAATTATTTCTATTGCGTTACAATAGCCAGCTAACGCTTCATCTATAGAATTATCTACGATTTCCCAAACTAAATGATGCAAACCTTTAACATCAGTAGTTCCAATATACATTCCTGGTCTTTTTCTTACTGCCTCTAATCCTTCTAATACTTGTATATCCGATGCGTTATAATGTTCATTATTTTCTTTCATAATATTACACCTCTTCCTCTATATTTCCATTTATTACTTTAAAAATTTTAGAATTTATTAATAATTTTTTATTAATATTTTTTAAATCCGTTGTAGTTATAATTGATTGCATTTCACCATCAATGTATTTAATTAATTTATTTTTCTTTTTATTATCTAGTTCACTAAAAACATCATCTAAGAGCAAGATAGGAGATGATGAAGAATATTGCTTAAATATTTCAACTTCTGCAAGTTTCATTGCTAAAACAGCTATTCGTTGCTGTCCTTGTGAGCCATGAAATTTTAAATTAACTCCATCTAAATAAAACTCTATATCATCTAAATGTGGTCCAACTAAGCATTTTTTTAATCTAACCTCATTTTCTATATTATTTTCCAGTCTTTCTTTTAATTTATTAAATAAATTATTATTATTAAATTCTATTTCTAATCCTGTTTTATATTTTATTTCAAAATTATGTAGGCCTGTTAAATCAAAAAAAATTTTTTCAACATAAAAATTTATTTTATTTATATACTTATTCCTTAATATATATATTGGAATAGCTTTTTTTATAATATGATTGTTTAAAATTTCAAAATAGTCATAATTAATTTTATTATCTAATTTTTTTGTTTTTAAAAATAAATTTTTAATTTTAATAAGTTTATTATAATCATTTAGAATTATCATATAATTTGTTTGAAGTTGACTTAGTTCTGTATTTAGGTATTTTCTTCGCAAAACAGGATTCCCTTTAATTAATTCTAAATCTTCAGGATAAAAAAATATTATATTTAAATTAGATACATACTTATTTATTTTACTTTCTATATTATTATCTATTTTTAATATTTTTTCTTTATTTTTTAAACTAACCTCTAACTTTGTTTTTAAGTTATTTTTAATGATAGTTCCAGTAATAGTAGCTTTATCTTTTCCTTTAAATACAAGATTATTATCTATATATGATTTATGAGATTTTGTAAGAGCTAAAACATATACTGATTCTAATAAATTAGTTTTACCTTGTGCATTATCACCATAAAAAATATTTATACCTGAATTTAAATTTACTTTAGCACTCTTATAATTTCTAAAATTTATTAAATTTATGTTCTTTAAAATCATAATTGTGCCTCTTTTCAAATTTAAGATACTATTTTTAAAAATTTTATTGAAATAATATACCTATACACACTTAATATTATATCACAAAATTAAGGCAAAAAAAAGCAAAATTTAATTTGCTTTTTTAAATTATAGCTGTTTTTCTAGTTTTTAATATTTTTTCTAATCTAAGAGCTCTAAATATTTGATTTTCTAATGAATTAATAGATAAATCAAAGTCTAAATTAACTCCATTTTTAAAATTTATTATTACACTATTATCTTTTTTGATATAATTTTCTATATTTTTTAATGAAATCCAACAACAATTTTCATATCTTGGAGAGCTTGTAGGAAAAAATATTATTTCTTTACTCTCTTCTATAATTATTGGCAATTTATAATTCATACCTAATAAATCTTTAGCACCTTCAAATCTTCCTTGATATGAACTTCCAAAATATTTACAACTATAATTAATTATTTGTGTTGTCTTTTGATTAATTGTAAAATTCCTATCTTTTTCATATACAATAGATGTTGCATCATTCAAAGGTTTAATAGCAAGTGTTGAATCATTAATTTCATAGTGTTCCACCAAATCACCTCCTCTATATCTAACTTTCGACAAAAAAATTAGATTTCCTTCTTTTATATCATTTTTTTTTGCAAATCTTGTAGAATTTTGTATTTAATTTAAAAGATTAGTAATTTTTATAAAAAAAGAGTTGCAAAACTCTTAACTAATTCTAATTGGAACAACTAATTCCGTCAAATCATTACTTTCTGGATTTTTAATAATTATTGGCATTATTTCTCCATTAAATTTTAAATCAACATTTTCACAATCAAATGCTTTTAAAGCATCTAACATATATTTTGAACTAAATGCAATTGAAATGTTTTTTTCTATTTCCTCAATTAAATTAATTTTCTCTGTTACATTTCCAATTTCTGGTATATTACTTGATAAAATAATATGATTATTAAAACTTTCTAACTTAACTGTATTTTTTTCATTTTCATTTGTAAGTAAACTTGCTCTATCTATAGCTGTATACAAATCATTTAATTTTACTTTCATATTTATTAGAAAATTATTAGGAATTAATGATGTTGTATCTATAAATGTACCATTTATAAGTCTTGACATCATAATTATACTTCCAAATTTAAATACAATTTTATTATTAAATATATGTAACTCAATATTGCCTTCATCATTTATAAATAATTTAATAAGTTCATTTAAATTTCTAGTTGGAACTATTATATCAATAGGTTCTGATATTTTTTCTTCTAATATAATTTCTTTTTTAGATAATCTATATGAATCCGTTGCTGTACACTCCATATTATTTGAGTTCACTTTTATATTTACACCAGTTAATATGGGACGTGATTCTTGTGTAGATGTAGCAAAAACTGTTTGGTTTATTATATTTTTTAATACCTTTATAGGTATTATAATAGGATTTTTTTGTTCTTCTAACTCTAACGGTGGAAAATCATTTACATCGTTACAATTTAATGTAAATGATGAATTAGACGTTGTTATATATAACTTAAAATCCATTACTTCTTCTAAATTAATTATTTCATTAGGTAATTTTTTGACTATATCATATATATATCTTCCAGAAACTACTATTTTCCCATATGTATCAACATCTTCTATTTCTTCTTTTGGAATAAATGTTTTAATTGCTATATCATTATCAGAACTCATTAAATATAAACCATCACTTGTTAATTCAAATTTTATACAATTTAATATTGGTATTAAATTCTTGTTAGATATTCCTCTAATAACATAATTTAAATGTTCAATAAGAACTGACTGTTTAATTTTTAATTTCATAAATTTTACCTCACAAAATATTTTAAAATATTTATCTTTCTACTTAAAAATTAATTTAACTTTTTTTTATTTTTGTTATCGATTTTAATTTATCAAGAGTATTTTTATAAATTTCATCTGAACATTGAAAAATAATCTCATTAGAATCAAATTCCACAAATCCATTTAAAATTTCTTTTATAAAATTATTGTTTATATTATCATTGCAATAACTGATTTTATCCATTATATTAATTATATCACTTTGTTCTAAAAAATTGATTGTTTTTATTAAACTTTTTAATTTTTCTTTATTAAAATTAATTTTATATTTTCCTATAATATAATAACCAACTAATAATTCAGAAATTAATTCATAATAATTATCTATATCAAATTGCAATAATTCCTCCAAAGTACATTGTAAATCAAGTTCTATTATTTCTTTTTCTATACCTTCATTTAAAGCATTATCAAATATTTGTTTTAATAATTCTGGCGTATATTTTTGACAATAATATAAATAATCATATATGTTTAATATAGAAAAATTTTTTAATTTTTCTATATTATTTTTACAAGAATTTAATATTTTTCTTTTAGTAAAATAATCTTGACTATTATAATCTATTGCATTATTAATTATTTCTCCTAATATTTCAGGATTTTCTTCTATAAATAAAATTATTTCTACATTATCTTTTATTTCTTCAAAGAATTCAAATAGTTCTGTATCTAATAAATCTAATTCATCAAAATTTTTTTTATCATATAAAATTTTATAATTATCTGATATTAATAATCCTACTAATTGTGTATAAATAAAATAATTTTGATTCTTAATATTATTAAAATAATCACTGATATAATAATCAACTTTAGATTTAGAAAAATTATTATAAATAAATTCTATATCATTAATCAATTTATTTCTAAATTGATCTACTAAATTAAAAAATTTAATTACCATAAATCCCCCTTAGATAAATCCTAAAATTATTTAAATTTATTTTTTTTTAAATATTTATATTATTATTGTGGAAAATGTGGAAAAGTTGAAGTAATATTGATTTATAAATAAAAGTGAGATGTTGAAAAATATTTTAATTTGTTGAAAAATTATTTAATTTCACTATTTAATTTTTCAATTTCATTTTTAAAAATACTATCATTTTCAATTTTGTTTTTAATTTTTTCTACTGAATGCATTACAGTTGTATGATCTTTTCCACCAAACATCATCCCAATTTTAGGAAGAGATTCTCCTAAAGTAATCCTACATAAATACATAGCTATTTGTCTTGGAACTGCAATATTAGAATTTCTTTTTTTACTTTTTAAATCTTCTATAGAAATATTATAATGAGTGGAAACTAATTGTTGTACTTTTTCTATTTTATTTTGAGATGTAATGCTTTTTGAAAAATAATCTTTTAAAGCATCTACAGCTAAATCTAGATTTATTTCAGAACCATTCATTATAAGTGAGTAAGCAAATACTCTAGTAATAGCACCTTCAAGTTTTCTAATGTCTGAAGTGCAATTGCTTGCTATATATTCTTTTACATCTTCTGGAAATTCACAAGATATATTATTTACTTCTATTTTCTTACTTATAATATCCATTCTAAGTTTAAAGTCAGGTGGCATGATATTTATTGTTAATCCCCAATTAAATCTAGTTCTTAATCTTTCTTCTAACTTATTTAAATCATCTGGAGATCTATCAGATGAAATTATTATTTGTTTATTATTGCAGTGTAATTCATTAAAAGTATTAAAAAATTCTTGTTGAGTTTTATTAGCAATTTCTAAATATTGTATATCATCTATCATCAATACATCAATATCTCTATATTTTCTTTTAAAAGAATCAACCTCTTCAAAATTATCTTCATTTTTATTTTTTCTATATATATTAATGAAATCTTCAACAAATTTTTCACTAGTTACATATAATACTTTCATACTTGAATTTTTAGAAATATAATTTCCAATTGCATGCATTAAATGAGTTTTACCTAATCCACTTTTTCCATATATGAATAAAGGATTGTACATATAACCTGGTTTTTCAGCAACTGCTAAAGAAGTGGCTTTTGCAAATTTATTACTTTCCCCTAATATAAAGTTGTCAAATGTATATTTAGGGTCTAAATTAGATTCAAAATTAATAGATGGTACTCCAATATCATCAGTATTTATAACAACATTATTTTTTATTTCTTCTTCCAATAAATATTCAAAATTAAATATAGTACCAGTAATTTCTGTAAATATATCAACGATTAAATCATTGTAATTTTCTTTTAAGTGCTTTTTGTGTACAGACATTGGAACTAGAACTTTTGCAGAAGTTTCATCTAAGGAAATAAGCTTTGTATCTTTAAACCAAGTTTCAAAAAACATTGGTTCAATCTTTTTTTCAATTTTATTAAGAAATAAGTCCCATATATTATTAATATCCATAAATTACACCCCACTTACTAAAATCTATATATATTTTACATTAAAAAAGTGGAAAATAAAATAAAATATAATTAAAAATTTAAAATTTGTTATTTTTCCACATTAAAAATTTGTAATATTTTATTAAAAACATTAAAAAAATTATAATTTTCCACAATAATGTGGAAAAAGTAATAAACACATAAGATGTTATGTGAATATTTTTTCCACATTATTGTGGAAAAAATATTTATTATAATTTAGTATAAATAAAAAATAGTATAATTTTGTTGACAAAACATAAATTTAACTATATAATTATTAGGCAATGAAAAAAACTTAAGCAGGAGGTGCAAAAATGAAAAGAACATATCAACCTAATAATAGAAAAAGAAGTAAAAAAATGGGATTCTTAGCTCGTATGAAAACTGGTATAGTAAAATCAAGAAGAAGCAAAGGACGTAAAGTTTTAGCACATTAATCTAAATGGCCACTGTTTTAAGTGGCTTTTAATTTAATAAGAGGTGTCTCATGAAAAAAATTAATATTTTAAAAGAAAATAGAGATTTTGATAGAATAATAAAAAACAATAAAGCGTATAAATATAAGTATTATATAATATATATTGAAAGAAACAAAAGCGATGTATATAAGTTTGGGCTTTCAGTTGGAAAAAAAATTGGAAATGCAGTAACTAGAAATAGAGTAAAAAGGCAAATAAAAAGTATAATTGATAAAAAAAACTACCAAAAGGGATTTAATTGTATTATAATAGTAAATAAGAATATTTTAAATGATGAATTTTGTAAAATGGAAAAGAATTTATTTGATATATTTGATAAATTAAGAATTGTAAAGGAGAACTAAATGAAAAATAATATAAAAAAGATTTTTATCATTTTATTTGTTGTAATTTCATTAACAGGATGCGCTAAAACATTAACTAATGGAGAAAAACAAGTAGTAACAAATCCAGAAACAGGACAAAGATTAACTGAAAATATATTATGTAAACCTAAAAATGAAACTGTAAAAAAAATATATTTGGATAATAATGTTAATATAGAAAAACTTCCAGAATGTGATAAATTTTCAGTAGTTTCTGGCGGATATGAAGGAATATGGACAACAATATTTGTAAAACCTGTTGCTTGGTTAATCATACTTATTGGAAATTTAGTAAAGAATTATGGTCTTTCAATTATAATAATAACATTTTTAATAAGATTAATATTATACCCAATAACTAAGAAAACAGCGCTACAGTCAGAATTATTAAAAAAAGCACAACCTGAAATGAATAAAATAGAGAAGAAATATCAAAACAAAACTTCTCAAGAAGCACAAATTCAAAAATCTCAAGAAATGATGATGGTATATAAAAAATATAAAATTAATCCTTTATCAGGTTGTATATTTTCAATTATACAAATCCCTTTATTCTTTGCTTTTTATGAAGCAATGCAAAGAGTACCAGCATTATTTGAAGAAAATTTAATTGGCTTTCAGTTAGGTACAAGTCCAGCAACTGCAATATCACAAGGAAAATTCTATTATATAATTTTTATAGTATTAGTAGTTGTAGCAACATATTTTTCATTTAAATTAAATAAAACAGCAACAATGGGAGCAGAACAAGAAAAACAAATGAAAATGATGACAAATATATCTACGATACTTATAGGTATTGCATCAATAACAATGTCAACAGGTATTGAACTATATTGGATATTTAATAGTGGATTTACTATACTACAAAATTTATTAGTACGAAGAGGTAAAAAAAATGATAACATCATATAATTTCGAAGGTAAAACAAAAGAGGAAGTAATAAATAATGCGTTAAAGCAATTAAATACAAATATAGAGGATATATATTTAATTGAGGAAGAACAAGAAGCTAAATTATTTAAATCAAAAAAATATTTAGTTAAGATATATAAAAAGGAAGATATTTTATCTTATATAAAGGATTATATAAATAATTTCTCAAGACTTTCAAATATAAATATCACATGTGAAGTAAGGGAAAAAAATGACATAATAAATGTAACATTAGTTTCAAACAGTAATTCTATTTTAATAGGAAAAAATGGAAAAACTTTAAGTGCCTTACAACATTTACTTAAACAGACTTTAAATAGTCAAGTAGATAAAAATCTCAAGCTTTTTGTAGATATTTCAAATTATAAAAGTAAAAAAGTAAAAAATCTTCAATACCAAGTAAATCAAATTGCTAAAGAAGTACTAAAAACAAAAACTGAAGTAAAACTTGATCCAATGAATTCATATGAAAGAAGAATTATTCACACAGTAGTATCAGAATATAAAAATTTAAAAACAAAAAGTATTGGTGAAGAACCAAATAGATATGTTGTAATATCATATGAAGAAGATTAAATCTTCTTTTTATATATAAAATAAGAAAGAATGATAAACATATGAAATTAATTAATATAGAACATCCTGATAATCAAGAGTATTATGAAATAGTAAAAGATATAATAAATTCTAATGAATTTCAAAGAAGAAAAGAATATAAACATCATGGAACACAAAGTGTTTATGAACATAGTTTAAAAATATCTATAATTTCATATAAATTGGCAAAAATTTTAGGAATTAATTATAAAAATTGTGCAATAAGTGGACTTTTACATGATTTTTATAATAATCCTTGGCAAGATAAGAATAAAAAAACTACTTTTTTAAAAATGCATGGTTTTGTACATGCTAGTGAAGCATTACAAAATTCAAAAAAATATTTTCCACAGTATATGAATAAGAGAATAGAAAATACTATTTTAAGACATATGTTTCCTTTAAATATTATACCTCCAAAGTATATTGAAGGTTGGATAATAACTATAGTTGATAAATATGTATCAATGGAAATATTCAATAATCCATCTAAGTTATTAATGTATGTAGGAATAAATCAAAAATAATAGAATTGAGGTAATATTATGAATGATACAATATGTGGCGTATCCACAGCAGTTGGAATAGGAGCAATTTCTATAATACGCATAAGTGGTAAAGAAGCAATAAAAATAACAAATAAAATATTTAAAGGGAAAGATTTAAATAAAGTAAGTTCTCATACTATTAATTATGGTCATATTATAGAAAATGGAAAGATAGTAGATGAAGTATTAGTAAGTATTATGAAAGCCCCTAAAACGTATACCATGGAAAATATAGTAGAAATAAATTGTCACGGTAGTATCGCATCAGTAACAAAAATACTAGAATTATTAATTAGTCAAGGCTGTCGTTTAGCAGAACCAGGTGAATTTACAAAAAGAGCCTTTTTAAATGGGAGAATTGATTTATTAGAAGCAGAAAGCGTAATGGATGTAATAAATTCTAAAACAGAGGCTAATTTAGCAGTATCTATCAATCAATTAACGGGTAGTGCCACTAAAATGATTTCAAATTTAAGAAATGAAATATTAAATGTACTCGCACAAATAGAAGTAAAAATAGATTATCCTGAATATGATGATATTAGCGATGTAACTCATAGTGAATTATTAGAAAATATAGAAAATATAGAAAATCAAATGAATGAAATATTAGAAGAAAGTAAAACTGGAAAAATAATAAAAGAAGGAATAAAAACATCTATAATAGGAAAACCAAATGTAGGAAAAAGCAGTATATTAAATAAACTTCTAGAAGAAGAAAAAGCTATAGTAACCCCAATAGCAGGAACAACTAGAGATATAGTTGAAGGAACAATTAATATAGATGGTATATTATTAAATATAATAGATACAGCAGGAATTAGAAAAACAAATGATTTAATAGAAAATATTGGTGTTAATAAAAGTATAAATTTAATTAATGACTCCGATATGATTCTTTTTGTAGTTGATAATAGTAAAGCATTAGATGATGAAGATTTACAAATATTAGAAAAACTAAAAAATAAAAATTACTTAATTCTAATAAATAAAATAGATTTAAAATCTAAAATAGATATTAAAGAATTAGATGAAAATAAAGTTATAAAAATAAGTGCTAAGGAAAATATAGGAATAATAGAACTAAAAAAAGCTATAAAAAATTTATATAATATTTCAAATATAGAAACAAGAGATTTAACTTATTTAACAAGCGCAAGAAGTATTTCCCTTTTAAAAGAGGCAAAAGAGAAAATACCTGATATAAAAAAATCCATACAGACATCTATTCCAATAGATATTATAGAAATAGATATTAAAAGTATATGGGATATACTCGGTAAAATAATAGGGGAAACATACGAAGATGAGTTAATAGATAAATTATTTTCTTCATTTTGCCTTGGAAAATAATTTAAACTACTAGGAGATTAAATATCTTCTATTTTTATTGTAATATTTTAAATGAAAGAGTATAATAAAACCATCAAAAAGAAGGTGAATTTAATGAACTATGAGGTAATAGTAGTGGGTGGAGGACATGCAGGATGCGAAGCTGCCTTAGCTTGTTCCCGTTTAGGACATAAAACTTTACTTATAACTAGTAATATTAAAAATATAGCCGACATGCCATGTAATCCATCTATTGGTGGAAGTGCTAAAGGAATAGTAGTAAGAGAAATAGATGCATTAGGTGGAGAGATGGGTAGAAATGCGGATAAAAGTTTATTACAAATAAAAATGCTCAATAGTGCTAAAGGTCCCGCTGTTCAATCTCTCAGAGCTCAGGCTGATAAAATAATATATCCAAAAGAAATGTTAAAAACATTACAAAAGGAAAATAATTTGGAAATAAAAGAATCAATAGTAGAAGATCTAATAGTACAAAAAAAACAAGTAAAAGGTGTAGTTTTAGAAAATAATGAAAATATCTATTCTAAAATGGTAATATTAACAACGGGTACTTATTTAAAGGCAGATATATTAGTTGGAGATACAAGACGTAGAGAAGGTCCGCATGGTGAAAGACCAAGTCAACACTTAAGTGATAATTTAAAAAAATATGGATTTAAAGTTATAAGATTAAAAACAGGAACTCCTCAAAGAATAGATAAAAATTCAATAGACTTTAGCAAAGCTTCAATTGAAAAAGGTGATGATAAATATTTAACATTTAGTTTTGAAAAAAAAATTTATTATGACAAAGAAAATCAACAACCTTGTTATTTAATATATACAACTCCAAAAACACATGAAATAATTAAAAAAAATCTTAATAAATCAAGTATTTATGGTGGAAGAAATGATATAGAAGGAATAGGCCCAAGATACTGTCCATCAATAGAAGATAAAATAGTAAGATTTAGTGATAAAGAAAGACATCAATTATTTTTAGAACCAGAAAGTCTATATTATGATGATATATATATACAGGGATTTTCTACTAGTATGCCTCACGATGTCCAAAAAGAAATGGTTCATAGTTTACCAGGATTAGAAAATGCAAAAATATTAAAGTATGCATATGCAATAGAGTATGATGCAATATATCCAACTCAATTAAAACAAACATTGGAAACAAAAAACATAGAAAACTTATATACAGCGGGTCAAATAAATGGAACAAGCGGATATGAAGAAGCTGCTTGCCAAGGCCTAATTGCAGGAATAAATGCAAGTTTAAAATTAAAACATAGAAAACCTTTGATACTAAAAAGAAACGAAGCATATATAGGGGTTTTAATAGATGATTTAATTACAAAAGGAATAAAAGATCCATACAGACTTTTGACATCGCGTGCAGAATATAGGCTTTTATTAAGAAGCGATAATGCTGATTTAAGACTTACAGAAATTGGATATAAAGTTGGTTTAATAAGTCAAGAAAAATATGACAAATTATTATTAAAACAAGAAAAAATAAATAAGGTAATAAAAATTTTAAAATCAAAAAAGGTAACACCTAAACAAGAAGTAAACGAATATCTAAAAAAATATACATCTATAATTAAAGATGGAATAACGTTGTATGATTTATTAAAACGTCCCGAAATGGATATTGATAAAATTAAATATTTTATCGATATAGAAGAGGAAAATGATATATTAGAGGAAGTAGAAATATCTATAAAATATGAAGGTTATATTGAAAAGGCAAATAAAGAAGCAAAAAAAATGTTAGATTTAGAATCAAAAAAAATACCTGAAAATATAGACTATAATTTGATACATAATTTAGCAAGCGAAGCAAAACAAAAGTTATCAGAAATAAGACCAACTTCAATTGGACAGGCATTAAGAATAAGTGGTGTAAATCCTTCAGATATATCAATATTAATGATTTATTTAAAAAAGGAATATAAAAAATGAATATAGATGAATTTGTAGAAGAAATAAAAAAAATAGGAATCAGCTTAACAAATAATCAATTGAATCAATTGAATGAATACTATAATTTATTAATAGAATATAATAAGGTTATGAATTTAACAGGAATAACTGAAAAAAAACAAGTATATTTAAAGCACTTTTATGATTCTTTATGTATCGTTAAGGTAATAGATTTAAAAAATGAAAAAACATTATGTGATGTTGGAACAGGTGCAGGGATGCCAGGCATTATTTTAAAAATAGTGTACCCTAATTTAAAAGTAACATTAATAGAGGCAATAAATAAAAGGGTAAAATTTTTAAATATAGTTATCAATAAGCTTAACTTAAAAGATATAGAAGTAATTTGTATAAGAGCAGAGGAATATGCTATAAATACAAGGGAAAAGTATGATATAGTAACATGTAGAGCTGTTTCGAATTTAAGGGTTCTTTTAGAGTTATGTATTCCAATGGTTAAGGTTAATAAATATTTTATTCCATTAAAGGGAATAATAGAAACTGAGCTTGAGGAAAGTAATAATGCTTTATTTAAATTGAATTGTAAAATATTAAAAATAGAAAAATTCAAACTTCCTATAGAGCAAAGTTATAGATCAATATTAAAAATTCAAAAAACTGAAAAAACAAATAAATTATTTCCAAGAAAATATTCTGATATTAAGAAAAAGCTATTATAAAAATATAATGTATAATTTCGAAAACATCAAAATGATGTTTTTTAGTTTGATAAAATCATTAAAATATATAAAAAGCACAATTATTTCCCGGGAAATATCAGAAAAAAAGCGTTTAAAAAATAATTTAAAAAATTATTTCCCAAAACTCTTGTTTTATTTTTAGAAATATAGTATCATATATATTATAAAAGAATACGGAAGGAGTTTTTTCATGGAAGTAAAACAAAAAGTAGTAGAAATACCTTTAGAAGATGTATTGCCAAATAGATTTCAACCAAGAATTTATTTTAATGAAGAAGCTATAAATGATTTAGCTGAGTCAATAAAAGAACATGGTGTTATACAACCAATAGTAGTAAGACCTGTTGGAAATAAATACGAAATTATAGCTGGCGAGAGAAGATATAAAGCATCTGTTTTAGCAGATAAAAAGGTAATACCTGCAATAATATCTGACTTAAATGACAAAGATAGTGCAGAGGTTGCATTAATTGAAAATGTACAGCGACAGAATTTAACCCCTATAGAAGAAGCAATTTCATATAAGAAAATTCTTGATATGGGTTATTTAAATCAATCAACTTTAGCAGAAAAATTAGGAAAAAATCAGTCAACAATCGCTAATAAATTAAGATTACTAGAGCTTGATGATGAAGTACAAGAAGCTCTACTTAATTCTAAAATTTCAGAAAGACATGCAAGATCTTTATTAAGAATTGAAGATAATCAAAAGCAGGTAGAAATGTTAAATAGAATTATAACTGAGAGAATGACTGTTAGAAAAACAGATGAGGAGATAGATAAAATGTTTAATTTTAGAAATAAAAAAAATGTAGATTCAGTAGAACCTCAATCTACGCCAGTAATAGAAAATAATTCACAAGTAGAAAATGCACAAGGATTAACTTTTGATAGTTTATTTTCAAATAATCCAGTAAATCCTGTACAAGAAACCGTAGTTGATCCATTTGTTTATGATCAATCTGTTCCAGAACCAGTAGAAATAATAGAACCAATACCAACGTCTGTTAATTATAATGAGCCAGTAAATCCAGGTTTTGTAGATGTAGATAAGATAGTTTCAGAAGCTCAAAATGTAAATTTTAATCAATCTATGCCATCTGAAATATCAAATAAAATATTGCCAGAAATTAATTCAAATGAGAGTGAATTTCAATCAGTGAATTCCCAGCAATATTCACAAGTTGACGCTAGTTTAAATCAAAATCCAATAGAGCCAGTACAAATAGAAGAAACTAATTCTTATACTCCAAAGTTTTTTAATAGTTTTGAAACTAGCAATGAACCTTTAACATCTCAACCTAACGGTGTTCCAGCTTTTAACTTTGATAATTTGTTTCAAAATGCTACGCCTTATCAGGAACCAGTAGAAAGTCAACAACCTATTGTTAATCAAACTTATGAACAAACAAATCCAACAACGATTAGTAATGAAACAATGAATTTTGATTCATATACTCAACCTGTTTCATCATTTGAACAACCTATATCTTCTACAATTAATTTCTCACAACCTGCAGTGCAGCCAATATATAATGAAACTTCTCCAGAAGTAATAAATGTTCAACCAGATGTCTATGCATCTGCAAAAGAGGCAATCAGAGAATGTGCAAATAAATTAATGGCTTTGGGATTTAAACAGGAATATGATGAGTTTGATCTTGAGGATATGTATCAGGTAATATTTAGAATAGAAGAAAATAAATAAATATTTAAAAGCATTAGGTTTAAAATCTAATGTTTTTTTACAAAAAAATTTATTTGTAAAAATTCTCTTATCTTGCAATTATATTGTATTACTTGTATAATTTAATTTGGTGAATGTTATGAGTTTTGTGAGATATGCATTGAAAGGAAATTATAAGAGATACTTTAAAAAGTTAAAAAATATATCAAATAATGAGCAAATAAGTTATACTTATTTAAAGTTCGATACAATAAGAAGTGTTTTGAAATATGGAATAGGATTAAGTGATTACTTGAATTACGAATTCTATAAAAAATCTAAAGATTAAAAAAAACAATATGTAGGAATTAAATTACAAGATAAATTTTATGAAAAAGTAAGTCCATCTGAGTTTAAAAAGGTATACACAGTAAAACCATACTTTTTAAAATGTTTCAAAAAATATACACAAAGAGATTTTGTATATCCTAAGGAAGATAGTATAAATAAATTAAGAAAATTTTTATCAAAAAATGAATGCTTCATGGAGAAACCAGCAGATGGATTAGGCGGCGGTGGAGTAAAAAAGGTAACCACTACGACTATAAAAAATGTAGATGAATATTATAATTATTTAAAAAATAATAATTGTTTTATAGAGGAATTAGTTTATCAACATAAAAAAATGTCTAAACTTTGTAAAGAAAGTATAAATACAATAAGAATAATGACATTTAATGATAATGGGACACCTATAATTTTGTGGGCAGGACTCAGAATTGGAAATGGAGAAAATCCAGTTGATAATTTTCATGCAGGAGGTATGGGATCGCCAATTGATTTAGAAACAGGCAAATTATGTGGAAATGCAATAAATAAAGATTTAGATGAATTTACAAATCACCCTAAATCGGGATTAAAATTTATAGGTTTTCAAATACCTTATTTTGAAGAAACTAAAAATTTAGTAAAGGAAGCGTGTCTAGAAAGCGATAAAATAAAAGTTGTAGGGTGGGATGTTGCAATAACACAAGATGGGCCTATTATAATAGAAGGAAATAGAAGGCCTGGATTTGATTTAGTACAAGTTTTAAGCAAAAGAGGAAGAATGGATATAATTGAAAGTGTGCTAAATCGACTATAATAAATTTACATGTATTTACATAAGTGCACTACTTAAAAATTAATTAGTCATTAATAATATAAAAAATATGTTAAAATTGTATTATGAAAAGGAGGAATTATGGAATTTAATTTTAAAGGAAAAAAAGTCATAGTAACAGGTGGTGGAAGTGGCTTAGGTAGGGAATGTGCATTACTTTTTGCAAAAAGTGGAGCAGATGTTTTAATTGCAGATTTAAAACCTGAAAGATGTGAACAAGTAGCACAGGAAATAAAGAATTTTGGAGTAAAATCAATATCATTTGCAGTTGATGTAACAAAATATGATCAAGTTGCTGAAATGTATAAAAAAATAGTTTCAGAATGGGGAACAGTTGATTTTGTAGTTAACAGTGCTGGCGTATGTTTAACTGAGGATTTAACTAAGCAGGAACTAAAAGATATTGATTTATCTATCGATGTTAATATTAAGGGTACAATATATTCTTGTCGTGAAGCTCTTTCTATTATGAGACCAAAAAAATATGGAAAAATTGTTAATATGTCTTCTATTGCTGCAAAGGCATGCCTAGGTGGATTTAGTGTTTATAGTGCCACAAAATCAGCCGTTTTAGCTGCTACTGCATGTTTGGGTAGAGAGGCAGCAAAAGATAATGTAACTGTTAACTGTATTCTTCCTGGAATTATTAAAACAAATATGTGGGAAGAAATATTAGATCAACTTGCAGGGGAAGATCAAGCAAAACGTGATGAGGTATGGAATGCATGGAATGCAGGAACTCCAAATGGAAAACCACAAGATCCAATTGATATAGCTAATATGGTTGCTTTCCTTTGTAGTGAAGAAGCAAGATATATAACAGCACAAAATATTGGTGTAGATGGAGGATATACATTTTAGTAAAAAGGGTAATTTTACCCTTTTTATATATTTTATTTTTTCTAAAATTTTTTTATAAAGTAAAAGAATAATATACAATTTTTATTTCCTTGTCTTCTTGTAAAGGAAGTGCTAAAATATGAATATTGATGCAATATATTTGTTAATTTTATATTAATGTATAATAATTCTTATTAGAAAAATCATCCATCAATTACCTAGAAATTAAATACTGCAATTTTGCTATAGTAAGGAGGACAAAATGTTTAAATTAGTATCGAAATATAAACCAAGTGGTGATCAACCACAAGCAATAGAAAAATTAGTTGAAGGTATTAAGGAGGGGAAAAAACATCAGGTTTTACTTGGTGCAACAGGAACTGGAAAAACTTTTACAATTGCAAATGTAATAAAAGAAGTAAATAAACCTACTTTAGTACTTGCTCATAATAAAACTTTGGCAGGACAATTATATGCAGAATTTAAAGAGTTATTTCCAAATAATCACGTCGAATATTTTGTTTCCTATTATGATTACTATCAGCCTGAAGCATATGTTGCCAAGACAGATACATATATAGATAAAGACGCATCAATAAATGATGAAATAGATGAATTAAGGCATTCAGCAACAGCCGCACTATTAAATTATAAAGATGTAATAGTGGTTTCATCTGTATCATGCATATATGGAATAGGAGAAATAGAAGAATATAAAAATCATTTATTAATTCTTAATGTAAATCAGGTAATAGAAAGAAATGATATATTAGAAAAATTAATAAATATGTTATATGAAAGAAACGATATAGATTTTAAAAGAGGAACTTTTAGAGTACGAGGGGACATAATTGAAATAATACCAATAAGTTTTCATAACAAAGGAATAAGAGTAGAATTTTTTGGCGATGAAATAGAGCGTTTATCTGAATTCGATTTAATAACAGGTGCAATAATTACAAATAAAAAAACAGTTACAATTTTTCCAGCTAGTCACTTTGTAACAAATCAAGAAAAAATAAATTTAGCAGTTAAAAATATTAAAAAAGAATTAGATAAAAGACTAGAATATTTTAAAAGTGAAAATAAATTACTTGAATGCCAAAGACTACAAGAAAGAACAAATTATGATATGGAATTACTATTAGAAACAGGATTTTGTAGGGGTGTAGAAAATTATTCAAGGCATTTAGCGCTGAAGATGGAAGGAGAAACCCCAACAACGCTTATAGACTTTTTTGGTGATGATTTTTTAATGGTAATAGATGAATCACATGTTACTGTTCCACAGGTAAGAGGAATGTTTAACGGTGATAGAGCAAGAAAACAAGTTTTAGTTGATTATGGATTTAGATTGCCGAGTGCACTAGATAATAGACCACTTAAATTTGAAGAATTTGAAAATAAACTCTCACAGGTAATATATATATCTGCAACCCCTGGAGAATATGAATTAGAACATGTTCAAAGAAAATATGTAGAACAAATAATAAGGCCAACAGGATTATTAGATCCAACTATAGAGGTTAAACCTCTAAAAAATCAAGTTGATGATGTAGTAGAACAAATTAGTAAAAGAGTTGAATTAAATGAGAGAGTATTAATTACAACTCTTACTATAAAAATGGCAGAAGAATTAACAAATTATTTAAAAAAATTAAATATTAAAGTTGCTTATTTACATAGTGAAATAAAAACTTTAGAAAGATTGAAAATAATAAAGGAGTTACGTACAGGCAAATATGATGTATTAGTAGGAATAAATCTACTTAGAGAGGGTTTAGATATACCTGAGGTAAGTTTAATTGCTATAATGGATGCTGATAAAGAGGGATTCTTAAGAAGTGAAAGAAGTTTAATACAAACAGTTGGCCGTGCAGCTAGAAATAGTAATGGACATGTAATAATGTATGCTGATAAAATTAGTGATTCTATGAAAGTTGCAATCGAGGAAACTGCAAGAAGACGTACAATGCAAAATGAATATAATATTAAAAATAACATAGTTCCAAAAACAATAGTAAAGGAAATAAGAGAGGTTATCTCAAATACAGAGGAAAAACCAAAAAAGGAAAAACTTTCTAAAAAAGAAACAAGTAGTTTAATTTTAAGAATAGAAGAGGAAATGAAACAAGCTGCAAAGGAATTAGACTTTGAAAGAGCAATGGAGTTAAGAGATGCATTGTTTGAATTAAAAAGTGATAAATAATATATATTTTTAAAACGAGTATGATATAATTATAATGGTGATGCTAATGAATAAAAGAAGAGCTTTAATAGTTTTAAAATGGTTTATTCAAATGATAGGATTCACACTTATACTTATGACACTAGCAGTTATATTTAAAGATAAAATATATATAGATAATTCTTATTATGGAATATGGTGCTTACTTGCTTCCATAATAATATACTTATTAAATAAAACAGTAAAACCAATTTTATTTAGACTTACACTTCCTATTACAGCTTTAACATTAGGACTATTTTACCCATTTATAAATGTAATAATATTATTTATAGTAACATTTATATTAGGTAGTCATTTTAAAATAATGGGTGGAATTTTAAGTTTTCTTTTAATAGCGGTTTTAATTTCTATAGGAAAATTAATAATAAATGAAATTATAAAATGGATATTTAGAAAGGAAAATTAATATGAATCCAATATTTCTTAAAATAGGGAATATACAAATTTATTGGTATTCTATATTTATACTACTTGGTATGATTGTCGGATGTACAATAATATACAAAGAAGCTAGAAAATATAATATACCTAAAAAATTCTTAGAAAATTTATTCTTTTACACAATCTTATTTGCACTTATAGGGGCCAGATTATATTTTGTAATATTTGAATATAAACAATATATAAATAATCCAATAGATATACTTAAAGTATGGGAAGGTGGTCTTGCTATACATGGAGGCATAATTGCTGGATTAATTACTGTAATAGTAATGTGTAAAAAAAATAAAATATCTATATTAAAAATGACTGATATAATAGTTGTAGGAGTAATAATTGGACAAGCAATTGGGAGATGGGGTAATTTCTTTAATTCGGAAGCTTTTGGCCCTGAAGTATCTGTTCAAGTATTACAAATTTTATCAATTCCAAAATTTATAATAGATGGAATGTATTTCGGAAGTTGTGAAAGTTCAATGTTATGTTATCATCATCCTACCTTTTTATATGAATCATATTGGAATATACTAGGTTTTCTTCTTTTATTAGGACTTAAAGAAAGTAAAAAATTGCATGTCGGTCAATTAACAGGAACGTATTTTATATTTTACAGTGTAGGAAGATTTTTTATAGAAAGTTTAAGACAAGATAGTTTGATGTTATTTGGAATTATAAAGCAAGCTCAATTAATATCTATAGCATTAATTGTAGTAGGATTAATTTTAATTGTAAAAAATATAAATAATAAAAAATATAGTGAGGTGTAGATAAATGTATGATAGTATTATAATAGGTTCTGGGATTGCAGGAATGACAGCAGCTATTTATTTAAGACGTTCAAATAAAAAAATACTTTTATTAGAAAAAGATTTAGCTGGTGGACAAATAATTAAAAGTAGTTCCATACAAAATTATCCAGGGTTTTTAGGAAATGGATCTGAACTATTAGAAAAACTTTTAGCTCAACTTAAATATTTAAATATAGAAATAACTCATGGAAATGCAGTAGATATAGAATCGCAGCAAGATAAAAAAATTGTTAAAACGGAAAAACAAAGCTATGAAACAAAGACAGTTGTAATAGCAACAGGTAGAATTCCTAGGAAACAAAATCTAAAAAATTTAGAAAAATTAACTGGACATGGTGTAAGTTATTGTGCTTCATGTGATGCTTTTTTCTATAGAGATGAGGATGTAATAGTGCAAGGTGGGGGAAACAGTTCCTTAGAAGAAAGCTTGCTTTTAAGTGATGTTGCTAAAACTGTTACAATAATTCATAGGAGAGATGAATTTACAGCGGAACCAATATTAATAGATCAAGTAATGAAAAAGAAAAATATAAAAATAAAATTTAATAGAATAATTGAAGAGTTATTAGAAGAAAATGGCAGATTAAAAGGAATAAAATTGGATGATGGCGAAATAATTGATGGAAAAGCATTGTTTATATATATAGGGTTAAATCCAGCTACTAATTTTTTAAATAAATTAGGAATAAAAACTGAAAATGACTATATTATAGTAGATAAAGATATGAAAACATCAATTGATGGAATATATGCATGTGGTGATATAATAAAAAAGGATTTATATCAATTAGTAACAGCTGCATCAGATGGTGCGATAGCGGCAGTAAATATTATAAAATATATAAAAAATAATTAATTGGTACTATTAAAGTGCCTTTTATTTGCCTGAAAATTTTTAATAGATTTTAAAGTGTTGCAATTTTAATAATTAATGTTATAATTAAAATAGGAGGAAAGAATAAGAATGAAACAATTAATATGCAAAACATTTTTAATAGGATTATCAGTTGCGCTTGTAACAGGTTGTGGATGTGAAAAAAAGAAAGAAGAAGATAAAAATACTCCAGATACTCCAACAGAAGATCAAGTAAAAGTAAATACAAATGAGGAAGCAATAAAGGATCAAACATTAGGAGTGTTTACATTTAAAAATACGTCAATAACATATATAAATGGAACATCTACATTAATAACAGAAGTAACAAATACATCAGATAAGGAACAGGAACTTGCTGAATTTAAAATATCAGTAAAGGATAAAGATGGAAAAGAAATAGAAAAATTGGTAGGATTTGTAGGAGGAAATATGCCTGCAAATACAACCAGAACTATTACATCTTCAACAGCTATAGATTTAACTGATGCAGTATCTATTGAATATAGTATAGAAAAATAATATAATTTTTTATTAAATAGTGAAGGATGATTTTAAACTCATCCTTTTTATAATTTATGGATATTAGAAGAATAAAAAATATCGTAGAACTACTTGTTCTACGATATTTTTTTTTGGAAATTTTTAAATTATTTTTTAATTTCTTATATAATATTTTATAATTTTTTATATAATCTTTTAAATATTTATTTGAAATATAGATAAATATGTTATAATTATGTTTAGAATATATCGTAGAACAAGTAGTTCTATGATATTAAAATAAGAGGAGTTAAATATATGAAAACTATTGTATTTAAAAAGGAAAAAGGATTTACATTAGTAGAATTATTAGGAATAATGGTAATACTTGCAATAATTGCATTAATAACAGTACCAATAATGAGAGGAGTAATAAAAGAAAATGAAAAGGGAACTTTTCTAGAAACAGGAAGAACAATAATAAAATCAGGAGAAAATTATAAGGAAGTAGAAAGATTAAAAGGGAAGCATTTAAATGGATGCGTATATTTTGATTTTGGAAAGGATATAGAAGAAGAAACAGTAATAAATAATAAAAAATATATACCAATATCAAAATTAAGTTTACAAGGTAAATTACCAATAGAGGGGACATTAAAAGTATGTGAAGATAAAATCGAACTAGAAGTAGGAAATGGTAATTTTGTTGCACGAGGAGACGATGTAACAAATGTAGTAGTAGAAGAGGGAACAATAGCGGAAACAGATAAAACACCAGCAGTAATAGAACAAATAGTGTTAAATTCAACAACAAATGCAATAAGAGTAATAGTAAATGCATATGAAGAACAAG
>JAMPDH010000003.1 GCA_023665725.1 Clostridium sp.
TGAAGAAAAAGAGCAAGAAAAGATTATGAATACAAGACTTCTTTATGCAGAAGAAGAAGGTATGAAAAATGGCATGGAAAAAGGAATTGAAAAAGGCATAGAAAAAGGAAGTTCTAATAAAGCAATAGAAATAGCTAAAAATATGTTAAATAAAAATTTTGATTTAAAAACTATATCTGAAATAACTAATTTATCTATATCTGAAATAGAAAATTTAAAATAAAAATATACAATATAAAAAGATAAATGTTTAATTTTATACATTTATCTTTTTTAAACTTCATTATTCTTTTTAAAGTTAATACCTAACATTGATGAAACAATAGAAACAAGTATTAGTATTAAATAGTAAAATATAGATTTAAGACTTAAACTAGTTCTAAAGAAAATTAAACTAAATATTACCATTATAAAAATTATAATAAGACCGTATTTAATTCCTTCCAACCAACCCTTTGATAAAGATTTTTTCCCTAATATAAATCCACCTATAAATATAGATATAATAGGTATAAGCATTTTAAAGAATTTAAAAATACCTGCCCCAAGTAAATTTATGTAATTAAGTATAGAGAAAATAAAACTCAAACCTATTAAGAAACAAAATGTATAAATTAATGAAATACCAATCTTTTTTAAATAATCTATCATGATATCCTCCTAATAAATAGTATTAAATTGAATAAAATATTATTCATAAATACATAATAAAAACGGTGAATAATTATGTATATAAAAATAATACTAAAAACATTTTTCCTATATTTTTTTATAATATTTGTATATAGAATAATGGGAAAAAAGGAAGTAGGAAAATTAAGCATAGTAGATTTAATAGTTTCAATTTTAATAGCAGAACTTGCGGCACTTTCAATCGAACAATATGATGGATCAATACTTGTTTCGGTTATTCCAATATTATGCTTAGTAATAGTACAAATATTACTTGGATTTATTGGACTTAAAAGTGAAAAATTAAGAGCAATGTTAGATGGAAAGCCTAGTGTTATAATAAAAAATGGTAAAATCAATTTTAAAGAAATGTTAAAACTAAGATATAGTTTAGATGATTTAGTGAGTCAATTAAGAGAACAAAGTGTAGTATCTATAGAGGATGTAAATTATGCGGTTTTAGAAAATAATGGAAAACTTTCTATATTTAAAGATGAGCAAGAATACCCACTTCCACTAATATTAGATGGAAAAATTGATTATCAAGTTTTAAAAGAAATTAAAAAAGATGAAAAATGGTTAAATGGAGTTTTAAATAAAAATAAAATAGATTTAAAAAATGTATTTTATGCATTCTATACTAAGGACAAAACATTTATTATAAAAAAGGAAGACATTATTTAAAAGCTTTCCTAACATTATTAGCATCATATATTGTTACAAATAATATATTAAGACTAGTTGCTATAATAAGACCATACATTCCAATGTGTAAACTTGAAAATATAAATAAAGATAAAGTTCTAATTATCATGGCAAACATAGTTCCATACATAGCTTGTTTTGCTTTTCCCATTGCCTGCAAACTACTACTAATTGGAGCTTGAATATAATGAAATAAACAAACAGGTGCGAGAATTTTTATATAATTTACACCACTAGTAGTATTATATATAGTTTTAAGAAAAAATTCAGGAAACATTAGTAATACTATTGTAGCAGGTATGCCTATCATTAAGGAAAAACATATTGCTTGTTTTATCTTTTTTTTTGCGTAATCATAATTTTTATGTGCATAACTATAACTAAGAGGAGGTATTAATGCTTGTGATATTGCCATTGTAAAAAAAGATGGAAGTAATACAAGAGGCATTACATATCCATTAATTATTCCATATTCGTTTACAATAAAATTGTTATCATATCCAACAAATAGTAAAGTTGCTGTAAGAATTATTGGTTCTAAGAAATATCCAATATTTCCTATAATCCTAGATCCTGTCGTAGGTAAACTAATAGATAGTATTTCTCTTAAATTGTCTTTATTTGGTTTTATATCTTCTTTTCTTATTTTAAACTTTTTTGGTAAAAAGAAAAATAATACAAATATTGATGTAAGTTCACTTGCTATATTAGAAAGAATTATAAACATAATTGCAACCTCAATACCCATTTTTATAAATATAGGAATACCAAGTGCTAAAATAATTAGTCTTACAATATCCTCAGTTATATTTGATACAACATGGGGAAACATTTTTTGTTTTCCAAAAAAATATCCCCTAATTATACTAGATATACTGATAAATGGTAAAACAAAACCAATTGATATAATTCCAAGATATATACGAGGTTCATGCAAAAGATTATTCGCCAAAAATTTACCACATATGAAAAGGAAAAGTATAATTACAATATTAATTATAATAGTTATAGGAAGCGCAGAAGCAACTAAATTTTTATTATTCCTTTTATCTTCAGAGACAAGTTTAGATATAGCAATAGGAAGACCTAACTGTGCTAAAGTTATCATAATCATAAATGTTGGTGAAAGTATCATATAAATGCCTATTCCTTCAGTTCCCATAAGACGTGTCATGACTATTTTTATAAACATACCTAGTATCTTAGTAAGAAAACCGCCTATTACTAAAATAATTGTTGATTTAATAAATTTACTTTTTTTCATGTATTCTCCTTTAAAAAAGTTTACTTTTCATATATAATATATATGAAAGTATAATAAACTTTATTAATGGAGGTAAGCATAATGGATGTTGCATTTAATAGTTTACAAGAATTATATGATAGAATAAAACCAGCTCTAACAACAAAAAAAGAAGAGATGAAACGTTATGGCATAACATATATAAAAGAGGAAGACATATGGAATTATTTTAAAGAAACCAAATGGAAATCATCCAGTGATTTATCTTTATTTCAAATGGTATCTGATATACTTGATACTGATTATATAATAATAGAAGATTATTTTAAAGAAAAAATAAGAAAAGAAATAAGGCATATAAACTTGGAGGATTAGTTTTATGGAAAAAGAGATTACATATAAAGACTTATATGATTTTATAAAAACATATATCAAAGATGAACAAGAACTTGAAATAATAAATAAAGCTTATGAGTTTGCAAATAATAAACATTTAAATCAAAAAAGAATGACAGGGGAGCCCTATATAATACATCCAATAAATGTTGCGTATATACTTGCTGAAATATATGCGGATTTTGAGTGCATATGTGCAGGATTATTACATGATGTATTAGAAGATTGTGATGTCACAAGGGAAGAAATGGAAAATATTTTTGGGTCCAATATAACAAATCTTGTAGAAGGTGTCACAAAAATTAATAGATTAAGTTTTTCCCTTGAAAGTGAGGCAATGACTGCAAATCATAGAAAAATATTAGTTGGAATGACAGAAGATGTTAGAGTTATAATAATAAAACTTGCAGATAGACTCCATAACATGAGGACTCTTTATGCTCTTCCAGAAAAAAAACAAAAAATAAAAGCTAAGGAAACCTTAGATATTTTAACCCCTATAGCGCATAGACTTGGAATGAATAAAATAAAATCTGAGTTAGAAGATTTATCTTTTAAATACTATAAACCTAATATATATAAAGATATAGAAGAAAAATTAAATAAAAGTAAATTAGAAAGAGATACTATTGTAAAAGAAATGCAAGAAAAAATAAGTTCTGTACTTAATAGTCATGGTCTAAAACATGAAATAAAAGGTAGAGCAAAAAGTATATATAGTATTTATAAAAAGTTAGATAAAGGAAGAAAATATAACGATATATATGATTTTTTAGCTTTAAGAGTTTTCGTAAATACAGTAGAAGAGTGTTACCAAGCATTAGGATATATACATTCTAAATATAGACCGATACCAAAAAGATTTAAAGATTATATTTCTATGCCTAAAAATAATATGTATCAGTCACTTCATACTACAGTTTTTGGAATGGATGGTTATTTGTTTGAAATACAAATAAGGACATATGAAATGGATAAAATTGCAGAAAATGGTATAGCATCACATTGGTCATATAAAGAACATGGTAGTAATGTAAAAGCAGACATGCAAAATGATATGGAACAAAAATTACAGTTTTTTAGAACTATAATGGAAATGAAACAAGAAAGTCTTGATGATAAAGAGTTTGTGGAATCAGTAAAAGAAGATGCATTTAATGATTTAATATATGTATTTACTCCTAGAGGGGATGTTATTGAGCTTCCAAAAGGAGCAACTCCAATTGATTTTGCTTATAAGGTACATACTGATATAGGTGATAAAATGGTAGGAGCTATAGTAAATGATACTATTGTAGCGCTCGATTATGAATTAAATGATAATGATGTGGTAAAGATAAACATAAATAAAAATTCAACAGGGCCTAGTTATGAATGGATTAATATCGCTAAAACACATTCTGCTAAAAATAAAATAAAATCATTTTATAATAGATTAGATAAGACGGATAATATTAAAAAAGGCGAAGAGTTATTACAAAAGGAGTTTAAAAAAAGAAAAAAATCCTTTAATGAATTTCTTGAAGAAAAGAATTTAAAAAAAGTTTTAGAATCATTAAAAATTTCTAATTTAAATGAATTATATATAAATATTTGCAATAATAATATTTTAACTTCTACAATTTATGATATAATATACTCTGTTCTAGAAACAAAAGAAGAAAGGATTTTAAAACAAGCAATAACAAATAAACAAGTAGTTTCTAAAAGTAATGATATCTTTGTAAAAGGTATTACAAATGTAAAACTAAATATTTCTCGTTGTTGTAAACCTATTCCAAAAGAGGATATAGTAGGATACATTACTAAAGGTAGCGGAATATCAATCCATAGGTCTAATTGCCCTAATATTAAAAATACAAAAGAGCGAATAATAGATGTATATTGGAATGATATAATAACAAATAAATATTCAGCAACACTTTTGGTACAAGCAGAAATAGATAATAATTTACTCATTAACATAATTTCTAAAGCGAATTCATTAAATGTATCAGTAAATAATATTAATACATTAAAAAAAGATGGTAATTTTGTTTATAAAATAACAGTATTACTTGAATCAATTGAAAAACTAAATAAATTCATGAATGAAATAAATAATATAAATAGTGTTTTAAAAGTAAATAGAATATGTTTATAATTAAGGAGAATTGATATTATATGTTTAAAAATAAATTAAATTTCAAATTAATAAATATAGCAATACTTGTACTTATAGTATTTTTGCTATATCAAACTAGTGGATTATGGGGGGCAATATTAAGTAAAATTATAACAATAATATTACCATTTATGATTGCGTTTATAATTGCGTATGCTTTAAATCCATGTGTAAGATTTTTAAAGTCAAAGGGAATACCTAAATGGTTAAGTATATTGCTTGTAGTATTATTAGTTGCTGGTATTTTAGTAACAATTGTATTAATTGCTTTTCCATTACTTTTCAATCAATTATCAAGTCTTTTTACAGGAATTGTATCTTTCTTTAAAGAATTATCAACAACATTTGATCTTAATTTTGGAGATATTCAAAATACCTTGAGTAATACATTTACATCTATTTTATCTAATTTAGGTACATATGTATCTAATGGCGCAATTAATTTCATAGGTGTTTCATTAAGCTTTTTTAGTGCTTTTTTAGTTGGTGTTTCAGCAACTATTTATTTCTTAATAGATATGGATTCTATTAGAAAAGAAGTTAAACTTTTTGTAAGAAAAAAATCTAAGAAAGTTTATAAATATATTTCAATATTAGATGAACAAATGAAGCAATATTTAATTGGATTTATGAAAATCTTAGTTATTAATTTTTTTCTATATTCCTTTGCATTTTTAATAGTAGGACACCCAAATGCAATACTTTTAGGATTTATGGCATCCTTATTATCACTTATACCTTATTTTGGAGGAATATTTACAAATATAATTGCTTTAGTAACTGCATTTGTAGTAAGTCCTGCACTTTTTATAAAAACAATTGTAGCTGTTATAATACTTTCAATATTAGATGGAAATGTAATAAGTCCACTTGTTTATGGTAAAGCAAACAAAGTGCATCCTATAGTAATAATAATGTCAATATTTGCAGGAGGATTAATATTTGGATTTATTGGAGTAGTTTTTGCACTTCCTATAGCAATTATTATAATAACTACTATAAAATATTTTAAAGAAGATATAAGTGATATAATAGATGATAAGAAGAAAAAATAATATTAGTTTGGAGTAATAGTAGATGAAAAAAATTAAAAAGGAAAAATTATTTAGAATAGTAAGTATTTGTTTTTTAGGGTTTTTATTTATATTTTATGGGGCCCGTTTTACATATAATTACATATCAGAAAACTTAATAAATAAACAAACATCGGATTTATTTTCAGATACAATTGTATCAAAAACTAAAAAAGAAAATTTGACATATGAAAATAATACATATACTTTAATTGGAGATATTGATAATAACTATGTTTCATATTCAGGAATTTTATGGAGAGTAATATCTGTATATGATAATGAAATTAAGATAGTTACAGATGACAGTATAACTATGATTCCATGGGGAAATAATAAAGATTATTTAAGTTCAAATATAAATACATGGTTAAATGAAAAATTATTAAATAATTTAACTAGTATAGATTATTATATTCAAGATTTTGATGCTTGTTTAAATATAACAAATAACTCCTCTTTATCAGAATGTAAAAACTTAAGTAGTAAAATATCTTTATTATCACTTAATGATTACCTTAAAGCAGGTGCAAATAATAGCTTTATTAATAATGGAACTTACTTCTTTTTATCTTCAACAGATGAAAATAATTATCCCTGGTATGTCTTTGATAGCGGTGGTGTAAACATTGATAAAGAAAACCATATTTATGGAGTAAGGGCTGTCATTTCATTAAAAAATACTGAAGAATTCTATGGAAGTGGAACTAAAAATGATCCATATATAGTATTTAATAATCCTATAGATAATTTAGAAGAAGTAGAACTAGGTAGTTATATAGATTATAGTGATTACATTTGGAAAGTGATTTCAAAGGAAGATGATAGTGTAAAGCTTGTTATGACTGAACCATTAAAAGAAAATGATATAGAAATAACTAAAGCATATTCTAGATATAAAAATGTTTTTGATTTAAATGATAAAACAGGTATAGCATATTATTTAAATAACACTTTTTATAATAAATTAAATCATAAAGAGTATATAAAAAGTAAAGATTATTATATTGGTAAATATACTGATTATAATTTAGATGAGCAATATAGTGAAAAGGTAAATTGTAATGTTGCACTTTTAACACTTGGAGATAATTTTATAACGGAATATGATGATATGTACTTAATTTCATCTATAAAAAATGATGGAACAATACCAATAATTAAAAAAAGTATGATTTTTAGTGATTTTGTAAGTTATGAATCTTTAATAAAACCAGTAATATATTTAGATAGTTCATTAGAAATAAAAGGTGGTATAGGGGATAGCACTTATCCATTTGAATTGAGGTTAGAAGATGAGTAAAAAAAAGACAAAGAAAAAATTAAAAAAAACAACTATTTTATTAATTTTTTTAGATATATTAGCCATTGCATGTTTATTTATAATGTATGGACCAATATCATATTTTAGGAATCTATGGGTGACAACTTCTATGACTACAAAAAGCCATAAATATTTAGCTAGAACTTTTTTTAATGATGAATCAATAAATAAAATGATATCAAATAACTATGTATCTATAAACCAAATAATAGATACAAGCGCTATAACTATAGGAGATATAGAAGAACCAGAGGTTTTTGAATCAATATATGAAGAACAAATATTAAAAAGAGATGAAGGAAATGATTTATATAAAATTATTGAGGTAAAGGGAGATAATTATAAAGGGTATATGGCTGTAATATATGACCCATCACGTATTTCTTTAGCGACTGCAAGATATTTTGGAAAAGGTGGACAAACTATAGATAAAATAGTTGCAAATGAAAAAGCATTTTTAGGAATAAATGCTAGTGGTTTTTCTAATGGGGCAAAAGAAGGAAATAATTTAGGGAGTCTACCCAGTGGAAATGTAATAAAAAATGGAAAAGTCATTTGGGATACAGGACATGTTGGAAATTTAATAGGGTTTAATAATGATAATGTATTATTTTTAACAAAGTCAACAGCAAAAGAAGCAGTTAAAAATGGAATGAAAGATGCAGTAGAATTTGGACCATTTTTAATAGTAAATGGCGAACCTGCAACAATTGGAGGAAATGGTGGATGGGGAATCGCACCAAGAACTGCAATCGCACAAAGAAAAGATGGAATAGTATTATTATTAGTTGTAGATGGAAGAAGTTCATCAAGTTTAGGTGTAGATATGCAAGAAATTATAAATATATTTATAAAATATAAGGCTTATAATGCTGCAAATTTAGACGGAGGTTACTCTTCAATAATGTATGAAAATGGTAAAATAGTTAATGGAATTAAAACTATGAGATATTTACCAACTGCATTTGTTGTAAAATAATTAAAGATTATACTAATAAAATAAGGAGATTTGAGTATGTGCTTTATTATGGCAATGAAGACTATAAAGAAAGAGGGTAGTTTTTATCCTGTGCAGAATGAAGAAACATTGTTGATAAAAAAACATCAGAAATGCAAAAAGTTAAACAATTGAAAAAAAGATAAAATAACAAAAAAATTAGAAAATTTAATCTAATTTTTTTTAATAAACATATTAATCAATTAAAAATGTATTAATTCCATATTGTTCTTTTAGAGGATCAAAAAAGAATTCATTTATTACCGGATTATATGTTAAATATGCAAATATAACATATATTATTATAATAAATACTAACGAAACTATATTTAACCAAGTGTAGTTTTTTTCTAATGATAAAATTTTATATGAAATAAATTGAGTAATAACAATAGCTATAAATATAATAAAAATAGTTATAGGTAAATTTTCACCTATTTTATAGTATACAGGTAAAAAAATAATTAAAAATATAATTATATTAGAAATAATAGAAATTAAAATACTAAATAGGAAGTTATTGTACTTAATATTAAGTTTTTTTAACAGTATATATTCTATTATACTGTAAATAAGTATTGAGCTAGAAATTATTTTCATATGTTCAAATATACTTTCATTTACAGAAAAAAATATAGAAAATAATGTGTTTGGAAACCAATCATATAAAAAATGACATAAAAAACTAAGCAAAAAAATCCCAAAAATACTAATAATTTTAACTTTTTTTAAATTCATAATACACCTCTTAGTTAATATTATGATATAATTTTATAAAAATATTAAAAAAATGCTATAAAAAAAAGGAAATTTAAAAGTTTTGTCGTATATTATTAGTAGGGTGTGATATTTCATGATAAATAATGATGAAATAACTGATATAAGAAATAGTGTAGATATAGTAGATGTAATATCAAGATATATTCCATTAACTCCAAAAGGTAAAAACTATTTTGGAGTATGCCCATTTCATGATGATCACTCACCAAGTATGAGTGTTTCACGTGAAAAACAAATATATACTTGTTTTACTTGTGGCGCGACAGGAAATGTATTTAAATTTATAATGGATTATGAAAATATTTCATTTAAAGAATCACTAAAAATAGTTGCTGATATTGCTGGAAAGACTATAAATATTAAAAACATAAAACACGCGACAACGCCAAATCAAGAATTATATGATATTTATGATATAAGTGCAAAATATTATCAAAATAATATAAATACAACAGTAGGAAAAGAAGCAAAAAATTATCTGTATGAACGTCTTATAGATGATAATATCATAAAAGAGTTTCAAATTGGACTAGCTTTAAAGGAAGGCACATCATTAGTGACACTCCTAAGTAAAAAAAATTATAATAAAGAAAATCTAATTAAAAGTGGTTTAATTTTGAAAAGTGAAAAAGGTTATATAGATATATTTTATAATAGAATAATGTTTCCACTTTATGATATACAGGGTAGAATTGTTGCTTATAGTGGTAGAATATATAATCAAAAAAGTGACTCAAAGTATATTAACACTATGGAAACAGAAATTTTTAAAAAGGGCGAAATACTATACAATTACCATAGAGCTAAGGAGGAAGCAAGAACTAAAAACCAAATAATAATTGTTGAGGGCTTTATGGATGTAATTAGACTTTATTCTATTGGTATAAAAAATGTAGTTGCTTCTATGGGAACCGCTGTAACTAGACAACAAGTAAATTTACTTAAAAGGTTATCTAAAAATATTATATTACTTTTTGATGGAGATAAAGCTGGTGCCAAGGCAACCTATTCATGCTCTAACGAATTAATAAAAGTAGGAATCATTCCTAAAATAGTAAGATTAGAGGAAAATTTAGATCCAGATGATTATGTAAAAAAATATGGAAGTCAAAAAATAATAGATAAAATAAATAATCCCATTAATATAATGGATTTTAAGTTATCATATTTAAAAAAGGATAAAGATTTTAACAATAACATGGAGAAGGCAACTTATATTAATGAAGTGTTAGAAGAATTAAATAAAATAGAGGATGATATATTAAAGGAATTAACACTTCAAAAAATAAGTGAAGAAACAGGTCTTGATAAAGATTTTATAAAATCTAAATTAGGTGAAAAAAAAGTAGTTAAGGAAAAGATAAAACAAGTTTCGAGTGTTAAATTATCTAAATATGAAAAAGCGCAAATGTATTTAGTATATTACATGTTAAAAAGTGTAGAAGTTATAAAAATATATAGTAAAAAAATTACGTACATTCCTATAGAAAAATATAGGAAATTAGCCTTTGAAATAGATTATTTTTATAAAAAAAATAGTAAATTTGAAATGGCTGATTTTATAACATATTTAGAATGTGAAAATAGTAAACTACTTGATGTTATTAATGAGATAAATTTATTAAACCTTAAAGAAGAATATGACTTAGAAGAAATAAATGATTATGTAAAGACAATAAATGAGTATAATATAAAAAATGAATGTGATAGGCTAAAAAATAAAATGAATAATGAAGTTAGTTCTATAGAAAAAGCAAATCTATTACAACAAATAATAAATTTAAAGAAGCAAAGTTAGGAGAATAATATTATGGTAAATGAAATAAAAGGGTATGAGACAAGAAAAAATGAATTAGTAGAAAAAGGAAAAAGAGACGGATTTATAACTTATGAAGAACTTGCAAAAACTTTAAAGGGATTAGAATTAGACGCAGATACTTTAGATGATTTATATAATGCTTTTAATGAAAATAATATAGCAATAGTATCAGAGGATGAAGAAGGAGAAAATGGAGTAGAAAAACTTTTACTAGATGATGATACATTAACTAAAGATTTAACTATAAATGATCCAGTTAGAATGTATTTGAAAGAAATTGGACAAATTAAATTATTAACCATGCAAGAGGAATTAGATTTAGCAGATAAAATTTTAGAGGGAGATGAGTCTGCTAAAACAATTCTTGCAGAGGCAAATTTAAGATTAGTAGTAAGTATTGCTAAAAGATATGTAGGGCGTGGAATGCTGTTTTTAGACTTAATACAAGAAGGTAATATAGGTTTAATGAAAGCAGTAGATAAATTTGATGTAACTAAAGGATATAAATTTTCTACATATGCTACATGGTGGATTAGACAAGCAATTACTAGAGCGATTGCAGATCAAGCTAGAACAATAAGAGTACCAGTTCATATGGTAGAAACAATAAATAAGCTAGCACGTATACAAAGACAATTGACACTAGAATTAAACCGTGAACCAACTGAACAAGAATTATCAAAAAAAATGAATATTTCAGTTGAAAAGATAAGAGAAATATATAAAATTAGTCAAGAACCAGTTAGTCTAGAAACTCCAATAGGAGAAGAAGATGATTCCCATTTAGGTGACTTTATAAAAGATGAACGTAATATGAGTCCTGAAGAATATGCAACAAATGAAATGCTAAAAGATGAAATATCAGAAGTGTTACTTACCTTAACTGAAAGAGAAGAAAAGGTAATAAGATTAAGATTTGGGCTTGAAGATGGCAAATCTAGGACACTAGAAGAGGTTGGGCAAATGTTTGGAGTTACTCGTGAAAGAATAAGACAAATAGAAGCAAAAGCATTAAGAAAGCTAAGACATCCATCACGTTCTAGAAAATTAAAAGACTATATGGAGGATTAGTGATTTTATCCAAAAGATTAAAAACAATCGCTGATATGGTAGATACTAAAATAATTTATGATATAGGTTGTGATCATGCACTTTTAGATATTTATCTATCAGAAAAGGAAACATATTGTATAGCTATAGATATAAGTCCTTATTGTATAGAAAAAGCTTCTAAAAATATAGGCAATAATAAATATATAAAATTGTTAGTTAATAATGGTTTACAAGGAATAGATATAGTTAATAATTCAACTGTTATTTTAAGCGGTATGGGAGTAAAAACAATATTAGATATTATAAATGGTAAAAATATAGATAACTTAATATGTCAAACTAATAAAAATATATATGAACTAAGAAAAAAAGTTTGTTCTTTAGGATATTATATAGAAAACGAAAAAGTAATATTTGATAAAAGATATTATATTATTATAAAATTTAAAAAAGGAATTTCTAATTACAATGAAAAAGAACTTCATTTAGGACCTATACTTCTCAAAAACAAAACCGATATTTATTATGATTATTTAAAGTATTTAAAAAAAATAAATATTAATATTAGGTATCATAATATCGAAAAGCAAAATTTACTTAAAATAATAAACGAAGAGTTATAAATCTCTTCGTTTATTATGCAAAAAAAGTTGGACCCTGATTGTTATCTATATTTATACTATTATTTTCTTGAATAGTTTGTTTATTGTTTTGATTTTTATTAATATTTTGATTATTTACTACATTATTTGAATTACTAGGAGTATCTACTTTTTTAAACTCATTCATAACTCTAAACATAGTTTTAGCATTTTTTACAACTGGGGAAATTTGTTTAATAGTAGGTATTGTTTGATTTATAATATTTAAAGTCCTTTGAGTTCCATTTAAAATACTACTCCAGTTAATCCCATTTCTAAATAATCTTGAGAAAAGTCCAGTGCCTACCCTCGTTGGAATTGCTGTGTATGGGTATCCCATACCATAAGGAAAGTAGTAGTTCATTTATAACACCTCTAAAATATTATATGAATAAAATAAAAAAAGTTTTACAAAATATAAAATTGTGTTATAATATTTTATAGAATAGGGATTGGAGTGTGCAATATGACAAATTTATTGTCAAAAATAGTCAACATAATAAAATATCCTTTCATTGGACTTTTTTTTACATTATATATAATTGTGTATGTAATATACTTATTATTTAAATATCTTATACTAGGTATTATATTTATTATATATGCACCATTTAAATTAATTTCAGGATTGCTTAAGCCCAAAGAAAACATACCAAAAACAAAACCAGAAAAAATAAGTTCAAGTAAAAGAAAGCAAGATGTAATAGAAATTCGTAATCAAAAAAAATTACAAAAAATAGAGAAGCAACAACTTAGAAAACAACAAAAAGCTATGCTTTTTGAAAAGAAAAAACAAGAAAAGGAATTAGACAAGGTTAATCGTTTGACTAATGACCCTAAATTTGCTAAGAAACAAGCTGCAAAGGAAGCAAAAAAACAGGCTAAATTAGAAAAAGAAAATTTAATAAAACAAAAGTTATTAAACAAGGCAAAATCTGATATAAAGAAGGATGAAACCAGAGAAGAAAAAGCATTAAGATTGCTTCAAGAAAGAGAAGAAAAGAAAAAAGAAAAGGAACGTATTAGAAAGCTAAAAAAAGAAGCAAAACAAAAAGTTTTAGAAAAATCTAAACAAGATATTTTGGAAGATCCAAAACTTGCTAAGTATGCAGGCAAACCATTTGGAAAATTAATTCAAAAAATATATACTTTGCCATTTGTAAGACGTGCTAGAAATAAAAGAGATATAAATAGACAAGCATTAATGCTTGAATTTGATAATAAATCAACTAAAAAAAATGAAACAAAGGTTGTATATATTTATGAAGCAAAGAATCCAGAAGGCAAAATTGTTAGAGAAAAATTTGCTGCATATTCCAAAGTAGAGGTACATTCATTTTTGCTTAGTGAAGGATATGAAGTATATAGTATAAAAACAAATCCTTTAATTCAAATATTATTTAAAGAAAACGCTACTGTTAAATTTAAAACAAAAGATTTAATATTCTTTTTAACACAATTATCAACTTATATTAAAGCAGGTATTACTTTAGTAGAAGCATTAAAAGTATTATCTAGGCAATATAAACAAAGAAAGTACAAGGATATATTTAGAGGACTTATATATGATTTGTCTACAGGAGAAAGTTTTAGTAATGCCATGCTAAAACAAGAAAGTACATTTCCTAAGTTACTTATAAATATGGTTAAAGCGGCGGAACTTACAGGTGAGTTGACAGAAGCACTCGACGACATGGCAGATTATTATTCTGAGGTAAATAAAACAAGAAAACAAATGATTAATGCAATGACATATCCGGCTATTGTTCTATTTATATCTATTGCAGTTTTAACGTTTATAATGGTTTATGTTATTCCAAAATTTGTTGATATGTATGAAGCAATTGATCCAAGTAAAATACCTGGATTTACTATAGTAATAATGAATATAAGTAATTTCCTTCAAACTAATATTTTATATATTGGAATTATACTTGTTGTCGTTATTATTGCATTTATTTTATTATATAAAAAGGTTAAAGTATTTAGAACAACTATCCAATGGATATTAATGCATATTCCTGTTATAGGAAATGTGATTATTTATAATGAAGTGTCAATGTTTACTAAGACATTTGCGTCATTACTTGCGCATAATGTATATATAACTGATAGTATGGAAATATTACAAAAACTTACTAATAATGAAATATATCAATCAATTATTCTTGAAACAGTTACTAATTTAGCAAAAGGAGAAAAAATTTCATCTGCATTTAAAGATCATTGGGCATTCCCAATTCCTGCATATGAAATGTTAGTAACTGGAGAAAGCACAGGTCAACTTGCAGAAATGATGCAAAAAGTATCTATATATTATCAAGAATTACATAAGGATATTGTAACAAAGATTAAAACATTATTAGAGCCTGCATTAATCATAATATTAACTGTAATGGTTGGAATAATAGTTCTTTCAGTTGTAGTACCAATGTTTAGCTTATATAATGCAATACAAGAGATGTAAGGAGTTATAATATGACTATATATTATTCAATTTGCTTTTTCATATTAGGGATGGTATTAGGATCATTTTATAATGTAGTTGGTTCTAGAATTCCTAATGGAGAATCAATATTATATCCAGGTTCCCATTGTACTAATTGTAATCATAAATTAATGCCATGGGAACTTATTCCTGTTATTTCTTTTTTTCTTTTAAGAGGAAAATGCAGTAGTTGTAAGCAGAAAATATCATGGGTATATCCATTATTTGAATTATTTTCTGGATTATTATTTATGATAGCGTTTTTAATATTTGGACTTTCTTTAGAACTAATAATATCCTTAACTTTTATTTCACTTATTTTAATAATTACAATAAGTGATTTTCAATATATGATAATACCTGATTCAATTATAATTTTTTTCTTTTTGTTAATTAGCGTTGAAATATTTTTTATTAGAGGATCTAATTCATTATTATATGGTTTATTTAGCGCTTTAATATCATTTATAGTTATGTTTTTAATAAAAAAATTAGGTGATTTTCTATTTAAAAAAGAATCTATGGGCGGTGGAGATATTAAACTTCTTTCAATATTTGGACTTACATTAGGTTGGCCTATTGCATTGATATCTATATTTGTTGGAGCTTTAGTAGGATTACCAATTGCTTTAATTATATGTATAAAACACAATAATCATATTTTACCATTCGGTCCATTACTTGGAATAGGCGCAATAATACTACTTTTTACTAGAATAGATATAAAGCAAATATTAGATTTTTTTACAATATTTTAAAAAACTTTTCAAAATAAAATGAAAAGTTTTTTTAATTTTATAATTTTCTATATAATCCTATTGCTTTTCCTAATACACTAACATTATCTAATATTATAGGACTCATTGTATCATTTTCTGGTTGTAATCTAAAATGATTATTTTCTTTGTAAAACCTTTTAAGTGTTACTTCATTTTCTTCTGTCATTGCAACAACAATATCTCCATTTTTAGCAGTGTTTTTTCTTTCTACAATAACAATATCATTATCATGTATACCCGCATTAATCATACTAGTTCCACTTACTAGTAATGTAAATACTTCTTTGTTATTTGGAATTAGATAAGATGGTAATTGAAAGTATTCATTCGGTTTTTCTATTGCTTCTATTGGAGTACCAGCTGTTATTTTGCCAAGTAGTGGAACTGAAACAACATTTTCGTTCTTTTCCTGAAATTCATTTTCTACAAGTAATTCAATAGCCCTATTTTTAGAACCATCTTTTCTTATAAAACCTTTATTAGAAAGATTATTTAAATGTGCATGAATAGTAGCAGGCGAAGAAACTCCTAAATCCTTACATATTTCTCTTATAGCCGGTGGATATCCATGAGATACTATAAATTTTTTTATATATGTAAGTATCTCGTCTTGTCTTTTAGTTAATTCTTTCAAATTTAAACCTCCTTTACGTACATTTACATTGTAACATATCTTTTTTTAAAAGTCAAACATTTGTTTGATAAAATTATTGACACGAACAATTGTTCATGATAAACTTTAATTAATGGAGGTAATGATTATGAAAGAAATGTTAAGAAGTAAAGGAATACTATTATTTATAGTTGCATTTATTGGAGTTACATATATTAATGCAATAGGTACAGTTAGAATAGAAAATAGTAATTATAGTAATAATTATATTGACGAAAATATTAGATAGAGTGTTATTTAATATTTTTTTGTATAAGAAAAAGTGTATTAAACACTTTATAAATCCCAATCTAAATCTAAATCTAAATTATCATCTAATTTTTCATTATGAGAAATATTAGTAAAATCTATTGCAGTTTTTAAATCATATTGTGAATCTTTAGATTCTTCATCATCTTCTAGTTCGATAAGTTTTAAAATTTCCTCAATAGTGGTTTCTCCTTCTACAACTTTTTCAAGTCCATCTTGCAAAAGGGTTATAACATCAGATTGATAAACTAACTCTCTTAATTTTTCTTTTGGTAGATTTGCAGATAGGGCATCTTTGATTTTTTGATCAATCATTAATATTTCATGTATAGCAACTCTTCCATGGTATCCGTTTCCACATTCTTCACATCCAACAGGACTATATATATAATCAACATTTTTTCCTAAAACTTTCATAAGTAAATTTTTTTCATATGTATTTGTAGGACGTTTTTCTCTACAATTTTTGCATAATTTACGAGCTAAATTTTGAGATATAATTCCTGTTAATGCACTTGCAAGTAAGTATCTTTCAACTTCCATATCTAATAAACGCTCAATAGTATTAAGTGAGTTATTAGTATGCAATGTAGATAATACTAAATGTCCAGTTATAGAAGCTCTTACAGCAATTTTTGCAGTTTCAGTGTCACGAATTTCTCCAATCATTATTATATTAGGGTCTTGACGAAGTATAGAACGTAGTGCTGTTGCAAAATCTAATCCGATTTCACTATTTGTTTGAATCTGATTAATTCCTTCTATATCCATTTCTATCGGATCTTCAACCGTTATTATATTTGTTTGTTCTTTGTTTAGTCTTTGAAGAATAGAGTAAACTGTTGTAGATTTTCCTGTTCCAGTAGCACCTGTAACTAATATTATTCCATTAGGAACTTCTATCATTTTTAAAACTTTTTTGTAATTTTGTTCACTAAAACCTAAAGATTCAAGTCCTGCTAAACTCATGGAATAGTCTAATATACGAATAACTACTTTTTCTCCTTCACTTGTAGGAATTGATGAAACACGAAGATCCAAATTTAAATCTTGTAAGGTTGTTTTAATCGCACCATCTTGAGGTAAACGAGACTCAGTTATATTCATACCACTTATTATCTTTATACGAGTAATAAGATTTTTTTTAATGCTATTAGGTATAATGCAGTAATCTATCAAAGCACCATCTATTCTAATTCTTACTTTCATATGCTCAGTTAATGGATCAAAATGTATATCACTTGCTTCACGTTTTGCAGAGTCAACTAATATTTCATTTACTATCTCCACAACTGGCATTTTATCAAAATCAAATACTTTTATCACAAAATTCTCTCCTTTTATTCTTTTTTAGGACTAGTATTTATCCTTGATTTATTATATAATATAATCGTAATAATATCAAGATAAAGGGGAAAATTTTATGAAAAAAAACGAAAAAGGCTTTATATTAACTGAAGTTTTGATAATATCTGCTATAGTTTTAGGGGTATTAGTATTTATGTATGCACAATTTAGAAATATAAATGTTAGTTTTAGGCAAACATATAGATATAATACAGTAGAAGGAATATATAAAGCCAATGAAATAAAAAAATTTATAGAATCTGATGCTATTAATAGTATGATATCACTACTTAATGATGAAAATAAAACTTATATAGATATAACTGAATGTGATGTATCTACATATAATAATCCGAGTTTTTGTAAAATATTGTATGAAAAATTAGGAATTAAATCTGTATTATTATTGAATGAAGATGTTACTAGTTTAGTTAATTCGGGTATGGATAACTTAGATAATGGTACTAAGAATTTTATTAAATATGTTGGAAAAAACTATACAGGTAATTATTATAGGATTATTGCTGTATTTGATGATGATACATATTCAACAGTTAGAATTGACATATTAAAGGATAGATATGATTTTACTTATAATGAAGATATGTATACATTTGTAGTTCCAGCAAATGGTTATTATCAAATAGAATTATGGGGCGCGAGTGGAAGTCAGGATATTAATACTACGGCTAGAGGAGCATATACAAGAGGTACCATATATTTGGAAAAAGATACTAAATTATACATATATGTCGGAGTCCAAGGGGATAATTCTATACATCGTGGAGAGGATTATATAAGTAATCTAGGTGGGTATCAAGTAACAAATAATAATGAATTAATTGGCGGAGAAGAAACAGATATACGTCTAGTAAAAGGTAATCCATTAAACTTTGATAGTTTAAAATCTAGAATAATGGTTGCTGATGGTGGAACAGGATCTTCATTTATATCAGGTTATGATGGTTGCGACGCATTAAGTGAATCATCAACTATTGATAATGTAATCAATACAGGAAAATCAATTCATTACAGTGGTTATAAATTTGAAAATGCTATCATGATTGCTGGAAATAAGGAAATACCAAGTTATAATAATGGTTTCACAACTGGCAATATAGGTAATGGATATGCTAGGATTACTGTGATGTCAATAGAAGGAGTGTAGTTATGAAAAAGAATGCTTTTACTATAGTAGAATTAATAGTTTCACTAAGTATAACTTTAGTTGTAATGATTATACTCTATGAAATTATAATTTTACTTAAAGACACATTTCAATCATCTAGTTTAAAAACAGAAATTTTAAATAAGGAGTCTATATTAATTGATAATATGTATTCCGATTTTAATAATAATTCTGTTTCTTCAATTATACAATGTGGTGACTATTGTTTAGATTTTACAATGACTAATGCAAATACAAAACGTTTACAAATTGACAAAGAAAACTTAACAATTTCTTATGGAGATTATATTATAAAATTAAAAGACACTTATAGTATAGGAAATATATATTTTTCAAATGATTCTATTGCTTCATATGATAACAACAATAATTCTATTTTAGCTATAAAAATACCAATATATTCTAAAGTAAGTGGAAACGAGGATTTAGGAATAAAAATTGCATTTTCTTATAATAGTAGGCAAGTTTCCATAGGTCCAATTTATATAGTTGATAATACAAACGATTGTAGTGATAACACATTTTGTAAAGACAGTAAATATAATATAGGTGACAAGGTTAAATTAGCCGGATTTAATTGGCATATTATAGAAGATAATGAATCTACTATTACACTTTTACTTGATACAAGTGAAATACCTAACAGAAGTCATGTTACTCAAACAATGACATCATACAATTGGTCTACATCATATATAAATGACTATTTAAATAATAATTTTTATAATTTATTAAAAATAAATGGTTTAAATTTGGATTATATAATAACATCTAAAACAGGAATATGTGATGATAAAACTTTAAGTGGTGGTAATCCTGGAAGTCTTTCAACAGAAGGAACTACTTGTAATTCAAACTATATATATTCTAACGTAAGAATGATGTCAGTAGATGAATTCCAAAAATTAAAAAATTATTTAACCGAAAATAATATAAATTCTGAATTTTTATATTCTTCTACTGCTGGTAAATGGGCTTTGATTAATGGAGTTAAAGATAAAAATAATATAGTTCAAATTGATGAAAATGGAAATACAATTGAAGATAACTACTCATCACTTCTAAATGTGAGAGCTGTAATTGAGATAAGAAAAAAATAAAATTATAAAAGATTAGTAATACAATATAAAAAGTTACTAATTTTTTTCTTAAATACAAAACTAGGGATATACTAAATTTCTTTAGTTTTGTATAATTTATTTGGTTTTTAAAAGATTTTATAGTATAATTATTAAAGTTTAATAGGATGTGAAAAATATGTATTTAAAAAAAATAATAGCGCATGGATTTAAATCATTTGCCGATAAAATAGTAATAGATATGAATGATGGAATAAATGGTATTGTAGGGCCAAATGGTAGTGGTAAAAGTAATGTAGTAGATGCAGTAAGATGGGTTCTTGGGGAACAATCAATTAAATCATTAAGAGGAGATTCTAATATGACTGATGTAATATTTTCTGGTAGCAAATCTAGAAATATATCAAATGTTGCATCAGTATCACTTATATTTGATAATACCGATTCCTATTTACCTATACCATATAGTGAAGTTTCTATAAAAAGAAGAGTATATAGAGATGGGACTAATGAATATTATTTAAATAATGAAAAATGTAGATTAAAAGACATACAAAATATACTGCTTGATAGTGGTATGGAAAAAGAAAGTTTTAATATAATATCTCAAGGTAAAATCGAAGAAATAATATCAAGTAAACCAGAAGACAGAAGAATAATAATAGAAGAAGCTGCGAGTGTTTTAAAATATAAAAAAAGAAAAGAAGAGTCTTTAAGAAAATTAGATAAAACACATTTAAATATGAGCCGTGTTAATGATATAATATCAGAACTTGAAAAGACAGTTGAACCTTTAAAAGAACAAAAGGATAAGGCTTTAGAATACATTTCTGTTAAAGATGAATTAACTGATATAGAGATAGCTTTAATAACTCACGATATTACAAATATGAATTATAAATATCAAGAAAAAAAGGCTATAATAGAAAAATTAAATCAGGAATTAATAGAATTTAATAGTAAAGCAAGTACAAATGATGCAAATATTGAAGAAAATAAACTAAAACTTACAAAAGTAGAGGAAAAAATAAAGGAAACTCAAAGTGACCTTATTAAAATAACTGCTGAAGTTGAAAAAATAAATGGGCAAAAAAATATAATATTAGAAAGAAAAAAGTATGAAGTAGATGATATAAAACTTCACAACAATATATTAGAATTAAAGGAAAGCCTACTTAAAATAGATAATGAAATAAATTCAACAAAAACTATATTAAATACTAAAGAACAAGAATTAAATAAAAATTTAGAAAATTCTATATATCAAGAAAAAATTATAAATGATATAAAAACAAATAAAAATAAAATACAAATAGAATTATCAAATAAAATAAAAGAAGAAAATCATATACAAAATAAAGTAGAAAGGTTAAAACAAAATATAGAAAATAATGGTATCATACCTAATTCAATAAATTCAATACTTAATAATATAAAATTAAAAGGAATACATAATATAGTAGGAAATCTAATAAATGTAGATGAAAAATATTCAAACGCTATACAAATTTCATTAGGATTTAGTATAAATAATATAGTTGTTGATAATGAATTAAGTGCTAAGGAAGCAATAAACTATTTGAAAAAAGAAAAATTAGGTCGTGCTACTTTTTTACCACTTAATGTCATGAAATCTAAATCATTAGACTCTACAATACTTAATTTAATAGATGGAGAAAATATTATATCAACAGCAGATAAACTAATTACATATGATTTAAAATATAAAAATATAATAGAGAATTTACTTGGGAATGTTATTGTATGTAAAAACTTAGATATTGCAAATAATTTATCTAAAAAAATTAATTATAGATATAAAATTGTAACAATAGATGGAGAACTTATACATGTAGGTGGTTCCGTTACAGGTGGACAAGTTCAAACACAAAGTAACATTATCTCTATAAAATATGAATATGAAAATACTCTAAAAGAATTAAAAAAGATAGAAGAATCTGCTACTAAACTTGAAGAAAACATTAACTTATTAGATAAGAATATACAAATAGAATTGGATAAACTTTATATAATAAATAAAAATAAAATTAATATAGAAAATCAAATAGCAGAATTAAAAACAAAATTAAGTGATTTACTATTAAAAAAGGAAACTTGCAATCAAGAATTGACTGGAACAAATAACTTAGTAAACAATTCAATATCTAACGAAGAAGAAGAAATATTAAATTTACTATATAAAACTCAAAATGAAAAAAATGAAATAGAAGTAAAGCTTAATACACTTAATAACGAAAAATATGAACTAAATGATAAAATAGAACAAATAGAGTATCAGTTTAAAAAGGAAAATTTATGCTTAAATCAAAAAAACAACGAATTAAAAGAAGCGGAAATAGAAGTAAATCGTTTAGATGTAAAATTAGATAATTTACTTAATACTCTTAGTGAAACATATAATATGACTTATGAAAAAGCAATAACATTATATAAACTAGAGTTAGATACTGAAACAGCAAGAAATAAAGTAAATATGTTAAAAAGAAAATTAAAGGAAATAGGAGAAGTAAATTTAACCGCACCAGAAGAATATGAAAACGTAAGTAAAAGATATGAATTTTTAATAGAACAAAGAAACGATTTAGTAAATGCCGAAAATACATTACTTGAAATAATAAATGAAATGGATTCGGTTATGAAAAAGGAATTTTTGAGCTCATTTAAAATCATAAACGAAAACTTTAAACAAACTTTTAAAGAACTATTTAAGGGCGGGACTGCTAGCCTTAAATTATTAGATGAAAATAACTTACTAGAAACCGGTATTGAAATAATAGCATCACCACCTGGTAAAAAACTTACAAGTATAACCTTACTTTCAGGAGGGGAAAAAACGCTTACCTCTATAAGCTTACTATTTGCTATATTAAAATCACGTCCTGTACCTTTTTGTATACTAGATGAGGTAGAGGCTGCACTTGATGAGGTAAATGTAGATAGTTTTGGTAATTATTTAAAATCTTTAAAGGATAAAACACAATTTATATTAATAACACATAAAAAGAAAACGATGGAATATGCAGATTTATTGTATGGTATAACTATGCAAGAATCAGGGGTTAGTAAATTAGTAAGTGTAAGATTAGAAGAAATATCTTAAGTTTCACGTATTTTTCATAATATATATGTATTATATAAATGGAGAGTGATGTATTTGAAAATTTTAATAGTTGATGATGAAGCCCTTATTAGAAATGTTATAAAAGAATATTGTGAAGCAGAAAATTTTGAAGTTATTGAAGCAGAAAACGGAATACAAGCAATAGAAATTGTAAGTAACGATGCAATAGACTTAATTGTATTAGATGTAATGATGCCAAAGCTTAATGGATTGAGTGCATTTAAAGAAATAAAAAAACTTAAAAATATTCCAACTATTATGTTATCAGCTAGAAAAGAAGAGTTTGATAAATTAACTGGATTTGATTTAGGAGTAGATGATTATGTAACTAAACCTTTTAGTCCAAAAGAATTGATAGCTAGAATAAAAGCAGTTTTAAAAAGAACAAAAAATATAGATAATATATATATTTATAATGATTTAAAAATGGATTTTAAAGGAAGAGTTGTAACAGTTGAAAATAAAGAATTGAAATTAACACCTAAAGAATTTGATCTTTTAAATTATTTTATACAAAATAAAGGAATTGCCTTATCTAGAGAGCAGCTTTTATCTAATGTATGGGGATATGATTTTTTTGGAGATGATAGAACTATAGACACTCATATAAAAATGCTTCGAAATAATCTTGGAAAATATAGAAATTTAATAACAACAGTAAGAGGAGTAGGATATAAATATAATGAAACATAAAAAATCTTATTTACGAACTAAAATATGGTTATATTTAATAGCTCTTTCCGTATCTATTCTTATATTTTTATGGTTATTTCAAATATTCTTTTTAGGAGCATACTATAGCTATTATAAAAACAGAGAAGTTTTACATGCAATAGACGAAATAAAAGAAAAATATGATGATTTTGATTTTAAGGAAAAGTTAGATGATATTTCTAAGAATAATGAAGTTTGTATTGAAATAGTAAGAAATAATAGTGTCGAATATTTATCCGCACTTTACAACAAGGGATGTATAGGTGCCGAAAAAAGTCAGTATATAGATACATTCAAAAATAAATTTATATCTAGTAACTTAGAAGAAGGTAAGTATACACTTACTAATTCAAGATTTAAAAATAAAACAATTTTATATGCTGTTAAGTTAGATGAAAATACATTTTCTTTTATAAGTGCATCGTTAGAACCTATGGAGACAGCAATTATAGTATTTAAAAATCAGTTTTTCTTTGAAACAATTTTAGTTATAATTTTATCTTTACTGGTTTCTTACTTCGTATCTAAAAGAATTTCTAAACCTATTACTAAAATGAATGTAGAAGCAAAAAAATTAGCAAGTGGAGATTATAAAGTAGATTTTAATATAGACGACTCGATAATAGAAATTAATGAGTTATCGCAAACGTTAGAATATACTAAAAATCAATTATCAAAAATAGAAGATACAAGACGTGAATTACTCGCAAACATTAGCCATGATTTAAAAACTCCTCTTACCATGATAAAAGCATATGCAGAAATGATTAGAGATTTAACAATTGATAATAAAGAAAAAAGTATAAAAAATTTAAACATTATAATAGAAGAAACCGATAGACTTAATGTCCTTGTAAATGATATTATGGATTTATCTAGTATTAGATCTGGAACCCAAAAATTAGTTATAACTGAATTTGATATAAATGAGCTAATAAAGACAATAATAAAAAGATTCAATATAATGATAGAACAAGAAAATTATATATTTAAAATTAACTTACTTAAAAATTCCATAAAGGTTTTAGGTGATATTAAAAGAATAGAACAAGTAATATATAATTTAATTAATAATGCAATTAACTATACAGGAAATGATAAAACTATTATAATAAATCTTATTGATAATAAAGATTATGTAAGAGTTGAGATAAAAGATACTGGTAATGGTATAGATGAAAGTGAATTACAAAATATTTGGGAAAAATATTATAAGATTGATAAAACACATTCTAGAGTTCAAGTAGGTAGTGGAATAGGCTTATCTATTGTTAAAAATATATTAATAAATCACGGTTATAATTATGGAGTTAAAACTAATAAAGAAAAAGGCACTACATTCTATTTTGATTTAAAAAAGGTAGAAAAACGAAAAAAATAAAATAAGTATATTGAAAAAAATCAGTAAAAAAACTGGTTTTTTTAAAATTTATAAAATAAATTTATTTAAAATTATGTAAAACATGGTATACTTATAAATAGAGATAATAAATTTATTAAAGAAAAAGAGGGTAATTAAATGGATGAAAAATCAAATGAAGCAAAAATATTTAATAATGGTACTTTAGATTTAAGCACTTTAGATGTTGCGAAAGACTTAAAGCTTCCCAGATATGTTAATGGCAATTTATTATTGACTAATTTAATTAATGTCGAGGATCATTTAAAATTCCCAAGGTATATTAATGGTGGATTAGGATTAAATAGTTTACAAAGCGCTGAAAATATAGAGTTACCATATTGTATAAATGGTAGTTTAGTATTAAGTGGATTAAAAAGTATAAAAGGATTGCAACTACCAGAATTTATTAATGGAAGTATAAATTTAAGTAGTCTAACAAATGCTAAAGGACTAAGTTTCCCAATATATCTAAAAAACAGTTTATTCTTAAATAGTTTAAATGATGCAGATGGTGTAGTTTTGCCAAGATATATAGAGGGGGAATTAGACTTAGAAAGTTTAAAAACAACTAAGGGGTTAATTTTACCAGAATATATAAATGGAACATTATTTTTAAATAGCTTAAAAGATATTAAAAATTTAAAGTTACCTAAATATATAGGCGGATTCTTATTTATAAATAGCTCTATAAATATAGAAGAATTAAAATTACCAGACGATTTTAAAAAGGATAGGATAATTATAACGGAATAATAGAAAATATAGTCCAACGTATTTTAGGAAGTGATATTGTGATTTATTTATTATATGGTATAGAAAGTTATTTAATAAATGATTTTATAAAAAAAATAAAAGAAGAAAATAAAATAAATGATTTAAATTTAGTAACTTATGATATGGAAAATGATAATATAAGTAATATTATAGAAGATGCTAATACACTTACTATGTTTGGAGGCAAAAAATTTATACTAGTAAAAAATAGTATATTTTTTACTAGTATAAAAAATAATATAGATATTTCTCCATTAGAAAATTATATTAAAAATATAAATCCAAATACTATAATTGTATTTACCGTGCAATATGAAAAGTTAGATGAGAGAAAAAAAATATATAAAACATTAAAGAAGATTGGAATTGTTAAATGTTTTAATGAAACTGATAATAATTTCATAAAAAAAATGTTTGAAGACTATCAAATAGATTTTAAGTTGATTCAATTATTAAAAGAGAGAGTTGGCACTAATTCACAATTGTTGAGTCAAGAAATAAAAAAAATCATCACTTATAAAGATAATGATAAAATTATAACAGAAGAAGATATTTTGAATTTAACTAATAAGCAAATAGATACAGATATTTTTACATTAATTGATTGTATTATAATTAAGGATAAAGAAAAAGCAATAGAAATATATAATGAAATGATAAAATTAAATGAAGAACCTATTAAAATAATTGTAATGCTTGCTAATCAATTTAGAATTATGTACCAATCCAAAATACTTCAAAAAAAAGGATATAGTAGTAATGACATAGCATCACTACTTGAAATTCATCCATATAGAGTAAAACTAGCTTTAGAAAAGTCAAGTAAATATAAAGATGACGATTTAATATTTAATTTATATAGATTGGCCGAATTAGATGAAAAAATAAAGTTAGGGAATATAGAAAAATATTTAGCTTTAGAATTATTTTTACTTAAGATATAAATATAATATAAAAAAGTTGACTTAAAATCAACTTTTTGCTTTTTAGTACATATATTGTGTGCTTTTATGCAAAATTTTACTTGCAATTTATTCATTTAGTGATATAATATCTCCCTGTAGAAAGGGGACAGTTTATAATGAGTGAAAAAATTATCTATGAAGAGGTTGCAGATTATAATAATGAATTTGAAAATGCTTTTAGTTATTATAGCATAATTGGAAATGAAGAGCCAAATAATTATGAAAAAATAAGATATTATAAAGCTAATTCACTTACTCCAGAGAGAATAAAAACATTAGTATGTGTAATAGAAGAAAAAAAACAAGTAAACGATAATTCTTGGTATTCTAATGTATTAAATGGATATTACTATAATATTTTTGATAATTCTTCAACTGAGTATGAAATTGTAATAGGAACAGGTATTAGGAAAAAAACAATTAACATAAACATTTTACCAAATGGAATGATTGAATATAATGAATTATCTAAACTTAAACCAATTTTAGGGAACGTGCCTATTGAAGGTTTGGGAATAGAAGAATTATATTGTTTATTACTTAAATTACAACTTACAAATATTCCTACTATTAATTTTATACAACTTAAAAAAGCAATAGATTTAAAAAATTTAAATTCTAAATTAAATGACTTTATAAGAGAATATTGTAATCCAAAAGTTAAATGTATTAAACCAATTGCACAATAAAAAGGCAAAAGCCTTTTTATTTTTCGTCTATTTCTAGTATTTTAGGTATAACTTGTAACTTTCTAGAAACTACATCTTTTAAGAAAATACCTTGTTCAATGTTATTAATATTAAATGCTTTTTTGACAATACTTTCACCATTATTATTATATAAAATATAAGATCCATTATTTAAAATATCAGTTACCAATAACGTAATTAAAGCATAGTCATTTTCATTTGCGATGGTATCTATTAGTTTAATAAACTCTTCTTTTTCATTTAATAATTCTTCTGGATTAGTCGTAGATATTTGACCAATACCAATTTTACTATCTTTAAATGGGTAATTTTTAAAGTCTGTATATAATATTTCTTCTTTAGTTTTACCCTTAAATGAAGAACCTTTTTTAATCATTGTAAGCCCATAATCATTATAATCAATTTTAGTTATTTTTGATAACTCAGTCAATACTTCTTTGTCAATTGAAGTTGAAGTAGGGGATTTTAATACAAGTGTATCAGAACATATACCACTCATAAGCATCCCTGCAATTTCATAAGGGATTTCTATATTATTTTCTTTAAACATGAGATAGCATATTGTACATGTACTTCCCAATGGCATATTTCTAAAGTTAATAGGTTTACTTGTACCAATATTACCGATATTATGATGATCAACAACCTCTATAATATCAGCTTCCTCAATTCCTTCGGCACTTTGAAAAATAGTATTATGATCTACTAAAATTACTTTTTTTTGCTTTTTTTCGCCAACATCAGAAAGCCTAACAATTCCAAGACATTTGTTACTATCTGTTAAAACAGGATAATAGCTAAATTTAGTTTTATTAGCTAAATCTATAAAATCGCTTACATTCATATTACTATTTACACATAATATATTTTTAGTAGTTGATATTTTATATATATAATTACATAAGTTAATCATTTTAGCAACTTGTAATGTAGAATAAGAGGTTCTTATAATATTTACACCATTTTCTTTTGCCATATTATAGTGTTCTTCCTTCATGCTAGAATTTCCTGTAAGTATAATTAATTTTACCTTTTTAGTAATTGCATGTTCTATAATACTATGTCTGTCTCCAATTATCAATATGGATGAATTATCCAAAATTATTGTTTCAATAAATGTTGAACTTTTATAACCAGCAATTATTAAATCTCCATTTATTTTATCAGAAAATTTTAGTACCTCCTGACCTGATATTGTTTTGATTATGTTGTCATAAGTTGTTGTTAACTTTTCTATATTTCCTTCAACCTGATCTTTAGCAATATTTTTCATAGACAATACACTTAAAAATTTTTGATCTTCATCTACTATCGGTATTTTACTTGTTCCAGTTTCTTCCATTTTTAAATATCCAGAATAAATAGATTCATATTCATTTATAAAATGTCCCTTTTTATAATCTAAATCCTTAATTTTTAATTTTACATCATTTAAAAACACTGGTTTTTTAACATTAAAATAATTAAGTGCATATTTTGTTTCATTATTTATATCACTAAGTATTGCAGGAGATGTATTCATTCCTAACTGGTTTTTTAAATATGATAGTGCTATAGCAGAGCATACACTATCTGTATCTGGATTCCTGTGTCCAAATATATATACTTTTTCCATTATGTTTCATCCTCTCTAAGATGTAATTATTATATCATAATTATCTGTAAATATAAAGTAATAAATAGGCTTTTATATTGCAAAAATACTTTACATTTTAATAAAATTTATTGTATAATTAAATATGTTTGAAAAAGGGAGTGGAACATTTATGAAAAAAACAAAAATAATATGTAGTATTGGTCCTTCTACTCAAACTTGGGAAAATTTTAAAGGTTTAGTAGATGCTGGTATGAATGTTGCAAGAATTAATTTTTCCCATGCAACTATGGAAGAAAGAAAATTAGATGAAAGTTTAGTAGAGCGTGCTAGAAAAGAAATGGGAGCAAATATAGCAATACTTTATGATACAAAAGGGCCTGATCTTAGAACTTGTACATTCGAAGGAGATTATATAGAACTAGTTAAGGGAAATACAATAAGAATTGTTGAAGAAGATTTAAAAGATAATGGAAATAAGGAAAGAATTTCATTTAACTATAGAAATATTATAAAAAATTTAAAAATTGGGCAAGAAATTTTACTTGACGATGGATTTTATAAATTAATCGTTATTTCAAAAGAAGAAGATGGAGTAACTTGTGAAATAGAAAATTCAGGAACAATTAAATCGAGACGTGGAGTTTGTATTCCTGGTGTCAATTTGGATGTACCTTATGTATCAGAAAAAGATAAGGAAGATATTAAATATGCTTGTGACATGGATGGTGATTATCTAGCTATATCATTTGTTAATACAGCTGATAATATTAGAGAAGTTAGAGCTTTATGTAAGGAATTTGGCAAACCAAATATGCCAATTATTTCTAAAGTAGAAACTCAATTTGCGATGGGAAATTTAAAAGAAATCGTTACAGAATCTGATTATATTATGATAGCACGTGGTGATTTAGGGGTTGAAACAGGAGTAGAAAATTTACCTTTATATCAGCAAATGATGATAGATGAATGTCATAGCCAAGGAAAAGGAGTAATTATGGCGACACAAATGATGACCTCTATGAAGCATAATATTAGACCTACTAATGCAGAAGTAACCGATGTTTCTAATGCAGTTTTACGCGGATGCGACGCTATTATGACAAGTGATGAAACAACTATGGGGGAATATCCAGTTGAAACTATACAAGCTATGAGTAAAATCGCTATAAATGCAGAACTAATAGCTAATTACAGTTTAAAAGATTACAAACTAATAGGAACTGATATTCATAATACAATAGCTAAGTGTGTAGTAGAGGCATCTAAAGAATTACCTATCAAAGCAATAGTTGCTTCTACCTTAAATGGGAAAACAGCTATAGACTTATCATCATTAAGACCTAACTCATTTATAGTAGCAGCAGTAACTAATGAAAAAGTTGCTCGTTCTCTAGCACTTAAATGGGGGGTTTATTCTACCGTTATTCCTACTTTACATTCTATAGATGAAGTAGTTTCAAGTTGTGTTTTAGCAACCAAGGATATGCTAGAATTAAAATCAGGAGATTTAGTATCAGTTGTAGGTAGTATTCCTGAGGAAGCTCATACTAACTTTATGAAGATTGAAGAAATAGCCTAAAATTAGGCTTTTTTTTATTTTCAAAAATTTTTATTTATTTAAATTTAAAAAAAGTGTTATAATATTTTAAATAAATTTAGTGAGGTGAATAATAAATGATGTATGAGGAAGAAATAGATATTTATGATGACAATGAAATTTTTGAAGATTTGTTTTTAAATGAAGATAATAATCAAAATTATGATTGTTTTATAAGTGATGCTACTCGTTCATATTTAAAACAAATCGGCAAATATAAAAAATTAAATGATGAAGAAGAAAAAATATTAATGAAGAGATTAAAAAATGGAGATAAAAAAGCATATGATAAATTTGTAAAACATAATTTAAAACTTGTTGTTAATACTGCAAAAGATTATAGAGGATATAATGTTCCATTCATAGATATCATATTATATGGGAATGAAGGGCTTTATGAGGCAATTAATAGATATGATATTTCAAAAGGATGTAAGTTTTCAACATATGCAGTACCTTGTATTAAAACAAAAATAATAAGAGGAATTCGTGAAAACCTTAGATTGATTATACCTTCATTTCATATATCAGAAGAAATTAATAAATATTTAAAAATATACTCTTATTTATTAATTAAATTAGAACATGAACCTACAATAGAAGAAATGGCTTCAGAGTTAAATATTTCAATTGAAGAAGCATTGTTATTAGAACACTTATCAAAAGATGATATAAGTATAAATCAACAGTTTGAAGATAATGATAAACTTGAGCTTGGAGATTTAATTATTGATGAAACCGTAAATGTAGAAGAAAAAGTAACTTCAGATATTTATTTTGCTAAAATAATAAATTTCATAAATGATAATTTGAATGAAAAAGAAATAGATATTATAAAAAAGAGATTTGGATTTGATAATAAAATTCCTATGTCATATGACGAAATTGGTAAAATATATGGTGTTAGTCGTGAAAGAATAAGGGTAATAGTAAATAATATTTTTAAAAAACTTAGAAATTCTAAAGAATTTCAAAAAATTTCTGGATATAATCAAAAAAGTTACAAAAAATAATTAATAATAATCTAATAAAATAGAGAAAGATAGTTTACATACTATTTTTCTCTATTTTATTCATAATTTCTTTCAACATATTTTCATATTTATTGTTTTTAGGTATATAAAATTTTGCATCTTTTATTTTATCAGGTAAATATTGCTGTTTAACCCAGTTTTCTTTGTAATTATGAGGATATAAATAATCACTTGAATTAGTTTTAATATTATCAGGAACATTACCACTATTACCACTTCTTACGGCATTAAGTGCACTATCTAATGCAAGATAAGCACTGTTTGATTTTGGAGAAAGCGCTAATTCTATCACTGTAACAGCTAAAGGAATTCTTGCTTCAGGCAAACCTAATCTATTACAAGCATTTATACATGCATCTACTTTAGGTCCCATACTAGTATTTGCAAGCCCTATATCTTCATAAGCTATTACACTCATTCTTCTAAATATTATATCTAAATCCTCAGCCTCTATTAGTCGTGCTAAATAATAAAGTGATGCATTAACATCGCTTCCTCTTATAGATTTTTGAAATGCACTTATTACATCATAATATCCGTCACCGTCTTTATCATGAAAAAACGAAGGTTTATTATTTATTTTTTTTATTATATCTAAATTTATTTTAAAATCACTTGTAGAAAAATATGCAACTTCTAGTAAATTATAAGCAAATCTTAAATCTCCATTTGAGAGTTTAGATATGTAATCAATACTCTCATTATCTATACTAATACCATCTAAGTATTCAGTCTTTATGGCCTTTTTTATCCCAACAATTATATCCATATTAGTTAATTCTTTAAGTTCAAATATTTGACATCTACTTCTAATTGCTGGATTAATACTATGATATGGATTAGATGTAGTAAGGCCAATTAAAGTTATAATTCCATTTTCTAAATATGGAAGTAATATATCTTGTTTATCCTTATTTAACCTATGTATTTCATCAACTATAAGTACAATATTTCCATACATTTTAGCTTCCTCTATAACTATATCAAAATCCTTTTTCATATTTACAACTGCATTTAAATTTCTAAATTTAAAACCTAATTCATTTACAATAGCATTAGCTATTGATGTTTTACCAATACCAGGTTTACCATATAAAATTAGTGAAAATAATTTTTTATGTTTAACCATATTATAAATAACATTATTTTTGCCAACTAAATGTTGTTGCCCAATAATATCTTCTATTTTTTTGGGTCTTAATTTTATTGCTAAAGGTTCATTCATTCATACCACCTATATATATTTTAACAAATTTTAAAACTAATTAATAGTTATTAATATAAATATACATAATTTTAAACTTTACATTATATAATATTTCTATTAATTTACTTAAAACTATATACGTGTTATAATAATATTGGCGATAATATGAATGATAAAGAGTTTTTAGAAAAAATAGAAGATTATAAAAATTATATATTAATAGATAAAAAATATAGTAAAAATACAATTGATTCTTATTCCATTGAATTACAAAAATACTATGAATATTTAATGAAAAATAAAATAACACTTAAAAATGTAAATTCAAATGATATAAGAGAATACTTAAAACATTTAAGGAAGCAAGATTTAATAGAAAAATCAATCGCACATTCTATTTCAGTAATAAGATCTTTTTATAAGTTCTTAGTAATAGAAAAATATATAAAAAATAATCCATCATTAGATATAGAGATGCCACAACTTACTAAATTGCTTCCTAAAGTATTAAGTGAAGAAGAAGTATTAAAACTTTTAAATATAGAGTTAAAAGATAAATATAGTTATAGAAATAAAACTATGCTTGAGCTTATGTATGGTACAGGACTTAGAGTAAGCGAACTTATTAATTTAAAAGTTATAGATGTAGATTTGGAAAATTGTTTAATTCGAACCATTGGAAAAGGATCAAAAGAAAGAATTATTCCGCTTGGAGATTATACTATTTTTTATCTTAAAGAGTATATTTTAAATTATAGAAATTTATTTATAAAGAAAGAGACAACAGATTATCTATTTTTAAATAATCATGGTAAAAAAATGACAAGACAGGGTTTTTTTAAAATACTACAAAATTTAGCTAAAGAAAACCATATACAGACTAAATTTTCGCCGCATACTTTAAGACATTCATTCGCAACACATTTACTTAATGGTGGAGCCGATTTAAGAAGTATTCAAGAACTTTTAGGTCATTCAAATTTATCTACAACACAAGTATATACACATGTATCTAATAAAAAATTAAAGGAAAATTATGATAATTTTCATCCACATGGAGGTAAAAATGGAAAAAATTAAAGATAATATTTTTAGAGAATACGATATCAGAGGTATTTATAATGAAGATTTAACTGATGAAACTGCTTATCTTATAGGAAGAGGATTTGGAACACATATTAAATCTATTGGACAAACTAATACAGTAATAGGACACGATAATAGACTATCCTCTCCTAATTTAACCGAAAATTTAATAAAAGGAATTTTAGAAAGTGGAATTGATGTTATAGATTTAGGATTGGTCACAACTCCAATGTATTATTATTCTAAAATATTTTATAATATTAATTCAGGAATAATGGTTACTGCAAGCCATAATCCGGCAATTTATAATGGTTTTAAAGTGTCTTTTGAAAAAGAAAAAAATGCTTACGGGGATTCTATAATTATGCTTAGAGATCTTATAAAAAGTGAAAATTATTCAAATGGAATTGGAAATTTAATAAAAAAAGATATTACAAATGACTATATAGAATTGCTTGTAAATAACATAAAATTAGATAAAAAATTAAAAGTAGTAGTAGACTGTGGTAATGGAACAGGATCTATAATAATTAAAAAAATATTAGATAGATTAAATATAGAATATAAACTTATTTATTGTGAAAGTGATGGAAGTTTTCCAAACCATGATCCAGATCCATCATTAGATAAAAATATGATAGAATTATCAGAAATGGTAAAAAATTTAAATTATGATTTAGGCGTTGGAATAGATGGTGATGCCGATAGAGTAGGGCTTGTTGACAATTTAGGTAATACTATAAAAACTGACTATTATTTAATAGTAATGTATAAATATTTATATAATAAATTAAAAAATAAAAAAGCTTTATTTGATGTAAAATGTTCAAGAAGTTTAATAGATGAACTTAACAATATAGGAATAACCCCTGTTATGTATAGAACAGGAAATTCCTATATAAATGCAAAAATGATAGATGGTGATTTTGATTTTGGTGGAGAATATTCTGGACACATATATTTTAGAGATAAATTTTTAGGGTTTGATGATGGAATATATGCAGGGCTTAGAATGATAGAATTACTTTCTAATAAAAATACTAGTTTAAATGATGAACTTAAAAATATTAAAAGATATTATTCTACTGAAGAAATAAAGATAAACACAGATGATATTAAAAAATTTGAATTAGTAGATAAGGTAAAGTTATATTGCAAAAAAAATCAATATGAAATAAGAGAAATAGATGGAGTAAGAGTAGAATTTAGTGATTCTTGGGCACTTATTAGAGTTTCTAATACAACTCCATGCTTAACTTTACGATTTGAAGCCGAAACAAAAGAAAGACTAGAAGAAATAAAAAATGAATTTATCGATTATATAAATAGTTTATTATAAATTTTAATAACATAACTTAATAAATTGCTTTTTTTTAAAATTGTGCTATAATAATTTTAAATTTTTAGTTGTAAATTAATAAAGGGGCAATATTATGAGGATTGATGATATTAATTCAGAAAGTGAATATATAAGGGAAATTAATAAAATAGAACTACTTTCTGAAAAAGAGGAAATGTATCTTTTTAAAATAAGAAGTAAAGAAGCAAAACAAAAGCTTATTGAAAGCAATTTAAGATTGGTTGTAAGCATTGCCAAAAATTATACTGATAGAGGTATTCCATTTTTGGATTTAGTTCAAGAAGGAAATCTCGGATTAATTAGAGCAGTAGAATTATTTGACTGTAGATATGGTAACAAGTTTTCCACATATGCAACTCCATGCATTAAATATACAATAAAAAGAGCAATCGCTACTAAAGAAAATTCAATAAAATTTCCTGCCAACATAGCTAGTAAATTATATAAAATAAATTATATTGAAGCAACATTAACAGAGAAATTGAATAGGGTGCCAACTGTCGAAGAAATATCAAAAGAAATAAATATACCATTATTACAATTTAAAGAAATTTATAAATCATTAAAGCAACAAATAATAAGCATAGATTGTCCTATAGGAGAAGATGAAGATTCAACATTACTAGATTTAATTAAAGATGAAAGCAATATAGATTTAGATGAATATGTAGCAAATATAGAGATTAAAGAAGCTATTTTTAACGCTTTACAAACATTGACAAAAAAAGAGCAACTTATAATTAAGCTTTACTTTGGATTTGATGGATTATCTAGAATGAATATACCAAAGATAGCAAAAACACTTAATTGCTCTGAAACTGATATTATTAATGCCTATAAAAAAGCTATTTATAAACTAAAAGATGAACTCGGTTATTTACAAGATCAAGATAAAAAAGAATATAAAATTATATAGATATTTTAATTAATATCTTTTTTTTAGAAAAATTTTAAAGTTCTTTTTTATCATATTTATACATAAATATATATAAAGTAGGTGAGGTATAAGTATGAATAATATTTTACTTGGTTTTATATTAACTACAATTGCTGGATTCTCTACAATGATTGGAACATTACTTATATTTTTTAAAAAGAATAAAAAAATAATTATATCATCTCTTGCTTTTGCATCTGGTGTAATGCTTTGTGTGTCTCTAACAGATTTAATACCAGAAAGTGTTAAATTAATAAATGAAAAATTTAATACAATTCCTACTATTCTTTTAGTACTTATATTTATAGTAATAGGTATAATTATTTCATCATATATAAATTTAAAACTTCCCATAGAAAAAAAGGAGAATAATGGATTATATAAAGTAGGAATATTTTCAATGTTTGCAATAATTGCACACAATATACCAGAGGGAATAGCAACATTTTTAGCTACAAGTACTGATACATCTCTTGGAATCATGCTTACGATAGCTATAGCGCTTCATAATATACCAGAAGGTATAAGTATATCAATTCCTATATATTATTCACTAAATAGCAAAAAAAAAGCAATAGGATACACTTTAATTTCAGCTCTATCAGAACCATTTGGTGCCCTACTTGCTTATATATTTTTAAGTAGGGTAGTAAATAACCAAATAATGGGTTATATTTTTTCTAGTATTGCAGGAATAATGATATACATATCACTTTATGAATTACTTCCTACATCATTTAAATACAAAGATAAGAAACGAACAATAATATTATTTATAATAGGAATAATATTTATGTATATTAATTCAATTTTATTTTAATAAAAGGAACTATAATTAATAGTTCCTTAAATTTGGGTAAATTAATACATCAAATTATTTACATTCATATGAATTACTATTATTACTATTATTATTCATTGAAGTATTATTTGATGATGTAGTATTAGCATTTTGTTCAAAATTTGTTCTCTTAGAACTATTCTTAGAACTTTTGCTTTTAGATTTTAAATTCTTATTCTTATCCATTTTAATCACCCAATAATATTATTGGTAATTATATATAAATTATACTATTAAATGCAATTATTTAAACTTCGTATAATTAATATTATGTTAACTTCTTATTTTAATTAGTAATTTTTCTAGACTCTATTTCTGCCATTTTTTCAAATACTTCTACAGCATTATTTTGAGTTATTTCAGTATATCCAAGTTCCTTTAAAGCTTGTGTTTTAAAGGAATTAAGTTCCATAGTACGACTCATTTTTTCTTCCATTTTATGTTCTATTTGTGCTACAAAACGCTTATGACATTCTGAAATTTTAGTTTTAGAATATCCTCCATTATTAAATATAGTAAATGCAGAAAATAAAATACTTTCAAAAACAAATTGTTCCTCTTCTTCAAATTGAAATTGCATAGGTTTTTCAAAACCAGCAGCTTTAGCTATATATGCCAAAATATATTTTAATTCTTTTGATGTATCCATTGATTGTATAAAATTATATAAATATTTCATTGAATAATATGAATTAATATCTGCATTATCGGTACTATCTTCTAATTTTTCTTTAACAACATCTATAATATTACCAAGTAATTCTCTTTCTTTCTTCCCTAGCCCATCGTAAATGCCATTTTCAGAAATTTCTTTACTTTTCGTATTTTCAAAAAGACTATTAATTCTAGCTTCAACTTCCATAATATAATCGGTATTTACTTTTATATTTTCTATTTCTTCAGTAGATTTAATACCTAGTAAATTTAATAATAATACTTTTTTGTCTTTTGGCCATTTATTAATATCTTCTAATTCAAGATAATTATAGATCATTTGTCTAGAAACACCTAAAAACTTTGCAAGCTTTACTTTTGAAATCCCTAGTTCTTTCAATATTTCATTTAATTTGTCCATTCTATTAAACCTCCTATTATCATTTTAACACTTAATTGTCAAATGTCAAGTGTAAAGTAATAGTTAACTATAAATACCATAATTTTTTGCCATTTTTTCTAACTTCTTTTATTATTCCGCCACCAAGACACTCCTCATTATTATAGAAAACACATGCTTGACCTGGTGTTACTGCCTTTACGCCTTGCGGATATTTTACAAGTATTTCATCATCTATAAATTCTAAATATACATCATTATCAGGTTGTCTATACCTAAATTTTGCTGTACATTTTTCCGGTTTAATATCACTTATCCAATTAACAGTATCTATTATAGCAGAATCTGATATTAAATATTCACTATTTTTATTTAAAGAAACATATAAAATATTTTCATCCAAATTTTTTCCTACAACAAACAATCTATCTTTGTTTCCACCTATATTTAGACCTTTTCTTTGACCTATTGTATAATACATTAATCCAATATGTTTTCCAACTATTTCATTATTATCAATATTTACAATATTACCAGGAATATTTGGTAAATAATTTTTTAAAAAATTTTTAAAATTTCTTTCTCCAATAAAACATATACCGGTTGAATCTTTTTTATTATAAGTAATAAGATCATATTTCATAGCTAAAGTTCTTACATCTTTTTTCTCCATATCACCAATTGGAAATAATACATTTTCTAACTGTTTTTTACTTAATTGAGAAAGAAAATAGGTTTGATCTTTATTATTATCTATACCACGTAAAAGACGTCCATTTTCTATCCTAGCATAATGTCCTGTAGCAATATAATCCGCACCAAGTTTTAAAGCTTCTTTTACAAACATATCAAATTTAATATATTTATTACACATTATATCAGGATTAGGGGTTCTTCCCTTTTTTAATTCATCTAAAAAATAAGTAAAAACATAATCCCAATACTCTTTTATAAAATCCACTCTATGAAGAGGTATATTTAGTTTCTCGCAAACCTTTAATGCATCGTTATAATCTTGCTCCTGCGGACAAATGTTGTTATCTAGTGTAGGATTACCTAAAACATCATTATTTACCATAGAATCCCAATTACGCATAAATAAACCTATTACCTCATATCCTTGTTCAATTAATTTAATTGCAGCTACACTACTATCTACCCCACCTGAAATTCCAAGTACTACTTTTTTCATAAACTTCACCATAATAATTTTATCAAATTGATTAAATTTAGTCTATATTATTTAATAAATGGGATTATTATTTTTATAAGTAATGGTGTTATAAATGTTTCTATTAATATGGATATTATTATTACAATTGTAGATACTATTAATACTTTAATATATTTATTCATCATTATTTTAAAATCAATCTGCTTTTTATTTATAACTGCGCTTATGATTTTTAAAGAAAAGAATAATGCATATGTAGTTAATATCATATATATAACAAAATTCAATATTTGATGTGGAAATATATTTGCAAAGCTCAGTAAACAACCTTTTAATTTATAATTAAATATTATACTTGATATCGAAAAACCTAAAGTAAAACTTTTTATAAAAAACATTATAATTACTATTGGAAATCCAATAACTGATATTCCTAATATCCATATTAATATTATATATAATAAATTATTAAATAATCCGTTTTTTAAAGCTTCAAAATAATTAAGTTTATTTATTTCTATATTAGTTAGAAAAGAATTAAAATATTCTGTTATTAAATTTTTATCGGTTTCATTTAATATAGCCATAAAAATAGACCCAGATATTATTCCTATAACTAATAAAATAGTGAAAAAAAACATTGTTTTTTTATTTATTATAATTAAACTTTTATACTTGTCCAACCATTTCTTCATATTATCACCTAATTAATCATATTTATTAAATTTAATTTTATTCCTTTTTTTATATTTTTGTTTTAATTTGTTGAAAAACATATCGCTTTATGATAATATTATTTTATATTAATAAGAGGTGATTTTATGAAGAAAAAAACTGAAAAAATAGTAATTTATATAATGTTATTTGCTATGATAGCGTCATTTGTTATATCACTTGTCTTTGTAAATAGATAATAAAAAGGAGGCCATATTTATGAAGGTTATAAAAAATATTATACTTATACTTTTTTTAGTAGGATTAGGTATAGTTTTATATTATGGTATAAATGGTTATAATCTTTATAAAAAATTAATAACAGAAACTCCTTTAGAAGAAAAGATAAAATCTATTAGAGATAATAAAAATTATACAAAATTAGAGGATATTTCACCTGATTTTATAAATGCAGTTATTGCTGTTGAGGATCATAGATTTTATTCACATAGTGGTATAGATATAATTTCTACTATTAAAGCAATTTTTATAAATGTAAAAGAGGCTTCATATGTAACAGGAGGAAGCACTATAACTCAACAACTTGCTAAAAACATGTATTTTTCACAAGAGAAAAAGATGCTTAGAAAAGTTGCTGAAATGTTTATGACTTATGAATTGGAAGATGTATTGGATAAAGATGAAATTTTAGAGTTATATGTAAATACAATTTATTATGGAAGTGGTTATTATAATGTAAGATCTGCAAGTCTTGGTTATTTTAGTAAAGAACCAAGTGAACTAACTTTAGATGAAGCTTCTCTTTTGGCTGGTATCCCAAATGCGCCTTCTGTATATTCACTTGATGTCAATCCTGACCTAGCTTATCAAAGACAAAAACAAGTAATAAGTGCTATGAAGGAATACGATTATATAAATGATTTAGAATATAAAGAATTAATAAAAAAATAATATAGTTTGCTATATTATTTTTTTGATATTTTTTTATTATTTTCTTTTAATAAATCTCTTATTTCTTCTAATAATATTATTTCATCAGATTTTTTTGGTTTTTCTTTCTTCATTTCTTCCTCTTTATGTAAATGTATTAATCTATTTATTATTTTAATAAACATGAATATACATATAGCAATAATTAAGAAATCAATTATTTGTTGTATAAATGAACCATATTTTATTACTGCATTTCCAAAAGTAATACTAAGATTACTAAAATCTATTCCGCCTATTACGACTCCAATTATAGGCATAAAAATATCATCAACTAATGACGAAACTATATTTCCAAATGCTCCACCAATAATTACACCTACAGATAAATCTACTACATTTCCTCTCATTATAAATTTTTTAAATTCACCTATACTTTTTTTTGTATTTTCTTTTTGCTTTTCAATAACTTTATTTGCTTTTTTAGAAGATTTTGTATTTTTTTTCATATTATAATACCTCCATAAATTATTTTACTTTATAATAATAATTTGTCAATATTATTTTTAAAAACGAAAAAAGAGAATTTCTTCTCTTAGTTCTCTGCTTCTTCTAACATATTTGTTATGAAAATTCCATAACCTTTTGTTGGTTCTTCAATTATAACATGAGTTACTGCTCCTACTATAAAATCACCTTGTATTATAGGTGAACCACTCATTCCTTGTATAATACCACCTGTTTTTTCTATAAGTTTTTCATCAGTAATTTCAAAAAGTATATTTTTTGTATCATTAGAGGTTTGATTTATTTTTTTTATTTCTATATTATATTCTCCTATTTCATTATCGTCTAATACAGTTAATATACTTGCGTCTCCAATTTTTATATCATCTATGTTAGCAACTTTATATAACTTTTTTTCAGGTATCTCATCAGTATAGTTGCCAAAAATTCCATGTGTAGTATTTTCATTTATTGTTCCTTTAATAGATTTAGTATCTAGTTTAGCATTCTTTTCTCCAGGATTTCCAGACGTACTTTCTTTAACTCCTGTAACAGTAGATTTAAATATTGTGCCATCTGATGAATCTAATATTTTATTAGTATTTTTTTCTATTATTTCATGCCCTAAAGCGCCAAATAATTTAGTATTTGGATCTATAAATGTAAGTGTTCCAATTCCTGTAATACTATCTTTTATATACATTCCTGTTTTATATTCATTATCGGTTTTATATAATTTTAAATTAGTATACTTCTGCATATCATTTCTTACATAGCCAATTTTTATATTTTCATCATTACATGTAGATATTTTAGAAGATAAATCATATACAGTGGAAACTTTATCATCATTAATACTATTAATTAAGTCTCCAACTTGAAGACCTGCCTCTTTTGCTGGAATAGTATTATCAATAGAATACATACCAACTATCATAACACCTTTTGAATTTAGCTTTATCCCAACATTTTCCCCACCTACTATTAGATAATCTGAATAACCTAATACTTTAGAAGGAATAATAAGAAGTGTTAGAAGAATTAAAAAAGTTTTTAAAGACTTTTTTTTAATCATTTTAAACATCTCCTTCTAATTTTTAAATTTTATAATTAGTATAGATAGTTTATATGTGATTTTTAAATGTTAAAATGATAAGCTCATTATTATTATGTGATAAAGTTAAAAAAAAATAAAAAATTTTTATATATTTTTTATTCTTCTACATTAAAATCTTTAATTTCACCATTTTCTAATACAATTTTACTAATTTGATCTTCTACACTTTTTAATTTTTCATCACATTCTTTTATTAATTGCATAGCTTTAGTATATTTTTTTATAGAGTCATCTAAATCTGTATTTCCATTTTCTAGTTCATTAACTATTTCTTCTAATTCAGTTATCTTTTCTTCGAATTTTTTTTGTTTTTCCATGTTTACTCCTTATCTAATACTTTAGATATAATATATCCATCATTCAATTTTATTTTTAATTTATCATCTTTACTTACATCAGTTATACTTTTAATTAATAAATCATTTTTATATACTAATGAGTAACCCTTTTTAATTATATTTAATGGACTAACTAGTTCTAATTTATCAATTAAATTTTTTAAAATCACTTTATTTCTTTCAAATAAAATTTCAGGTTTTTTAATTATATAATTGTTTTTTAAGTTATCCAATGTTAATCGTTTTGTAGATATATTTATAAATATACTTTTATTTAAATTCTCAATTAATATATCTAATTTTTGTTTATAATTTTCAAACATTAACATTGGATTCTTAATCACAAATGAATTTTTAAATGTTTCTATTTTTAGTTTTTGGTAGTTGATTTTAGTATTTATATTTTCATCTAATCTTATTTTTAATTGATTTATGTGTTTTATTAAATCGGTAATATTAGGCACTGCAAGTTCTGCAGCTCCTGTTGGAGTTGGCGCTCGTAAATCTGCGACAAAATCTGCTATCGTATAGTCAATCTCATGTCCAACTGCACTTATAATTGGGATACTACATTCGTATATAGCACGAGCTACTTTTTCTTCATTAAAAGGCCATAAATCTTCTATAGAACCTCCACCTCTACCAACAATTAATACATCAAAATTATAATTTTCGGCAAGATGAATATTTTTAACTATATCATCTGCTGCACTTTCGCCTTGAACTAAGCTTGGAAAAAGATAAGTATCACATATAGGATATCTTCTTTTTATAGTAGATAAAATATCTTTTATAGCGGCTCCTGTTGGCGCTGTGATTATTCCGATTTTTTCTGGAAATAAAGGTATTCTTTTCTTTTTTTCATTATCAAATAATCCTTCTTTTTCTAACATGGCTTTCAATTTTTCAAATTCCAAATATAAATTACCTAATCCATCTTGTAGCATTTCATCTACATATATTTGGTAATTGCCAGTTGATTCATATACACTAATTCTTCCTATTATTAAAACTTTATTTCCATCCATAGGGATAAAATTCAATTTTTTAGCATTTGTAGCAAACATAATAGCATTTATTTTGCTTGTTTCATCTTTAACTGAGAAATATAAGTGCCCTGTAGAGTGAGCTTTAAAGTTAGATATTTCTCCTTTTAAAAATACTTGTCTCAAATTATTATCATTATCTATTTTATATTTAATATAACGAGTTAGGGCAGTAACTGTTAAGTATTTACTTAAATCATTCATATTACTCACCTATTTTTTTATGGTATATATTATCAAGCGCTGCATTTATCATGTTTTTAACTTTTTCATCACTATAAATTTTAGCAAGTTCCACTGCTTCATTTATTGCAACTATATCCGGGGTATCTACATATACCAGTTCATATATACCCATTTTTAGTATTGCTTGATCTGTAAAACCTAATCTATCTATTGTCCAATCTTTTAGGTTTTCATTTGCTAAAGTTTCTAACTTATCATTATAAGTTATAACACCATATACAATATCTTTTACAAAGTCATTATCTATTTCTAAAACCTTTTTAAATATATCATCTAAATTGTATTCGATTTTATTTTTATTATATATTTGTATTTGATATAATATAGTCATTATTTTAACTCTTAATTCGCTTCTAGTTAATTGCCCCATATGTACTCACCTATTTAATTTTACCAAATTAATAAAACAAAATCTATAGTAAATCACGAATTATATTTTTTATTTAATACAAAAAAGCGATAAAATCGCTTATTCTGTTCTAAGTGCTACAACTGGATCCTTTTTACTTGCAAGTTTTGCAGGTATAAATCCAGCTATTACCGTTAATAAAACACTTATTATAATTAAAATAATTGCCCCACCAATTGGAAGTTGCGCTAAGTTACTAATATTAACAACACTTTTAATTATCATATTTGCAGGTATTATTATAATAATAGTAACTAAAATTCCAAATACTCCAGCAATTAGGCCTTCAATTAATGTTTCAGCATTAAATACTCTAGAAATATCTTTTTTACTAGCGCCTATTGCTCTTAAAATTCCTATTTCTTTAGTTCTTTCAATTACTGAAATATAAGTAATAATTGCTATCATTATAGAAGATACTATTAAGCTTATTGCAACAAATGCAATTAATACAGCACTTATTACATCTACAATAGTTGAAACAGAACTCATCATTATACCAACTAAATCTGTATAATTAATCTTTTCTTCTTCTGATTTGTCTTTATTATATCCTTCAATTATTTTAACTATTTCATCCTTAGAATCAAAATCCTTAGGGTAAAGTGATATAGTACTTGGTTCTTCTAAAGAAACAATTCCTAATTTAATTAAATTATCTTCATAGGTAGCTGACATATTTTCTTTATAGGAATTTATAAATTCAGTTAATTCTACTTGTGATAAACCTTGAATATACATAAGTTGTTCTTTTGAAAGATTATTCATATCAAATGTATTATTATCAGAAAATTCTAATCCAGTAAATACATTTATATCTTTATTTTCTAATTGTTTTTTGGCTATTTCTGAACTATTAATTTCATTAATTAAATATTCAACTAAATCATGTCTATATCCAACCATTCCCGCACTACTTGTTCCAACAACCGCTTCTTCGTTTGGCTTCATAATACCTACAATTTCTATTTCTAAAGCATCTTCTAATTTTTCTTTTATATATTCTTTATCATCACTCATATCAACCCATATATTATTTTGTTTTTTATAATAATCTGTATTTAATAAAAGTTTAAACTTCATTCCTATCAAATCTTTTGTATCATATGAGTTTTCAGTAAAACTAACATCTTTACCATTAATCATATTAGAAAATTGTTTCTTTAAATCATCTTGACTAAGTATTCCTAAACTATATAATGTATAATCTGTAATTTGATTGTTTTTATCTACTTGTAATATTACTTCATTATATTTTTCAGGCCATCTTCCATCTACCAAATCAAATTGTTGTTTATTAAGTTCTTGATTATCTAATAATTCATAGAATACATCATAATTACTCATCATTGTCCCATATGCAGATGAAATTCCTGAAGTATTTATTCCAAGAGCATCAAATATTGTAGTTGGATTTACTCTTACAATATCTTCGCTATTTTTATAAAGATTTAATGTAACATCATAAGAATATTGAATATTTGAAGTATAATCTTTTATATTTGTTTTATCACTTTCTATATATTCTTTAAATGATTTTAAATCATTTTTTTGCATTTTTTGTGTCATTGTTGTAAACATATCACCCATTATATTTACTGCATGGATTTTATTATCATTATATTCTTTGTCCTCATTATTCGATGCAAGTGTTGTGATAAAAGATGCCATATCAATTGATTCTTTTTGTATAGTTAAAGGATAGGAACTTAAAGTTTCTTCTTCTGTTTTATTAATATATTTTTGTATACCATTTGAAAGTGATAAAATAAGTGCGATACCAATTATTCCTATACTTCCTGCAAAAGCTGTAAGAATAGTTCTGCCTTTTTTTGTTAATAAATTATTTAGACTTAATGATAAAGCTGTCAAATAATTCATAGAAGTTTTTTTACTTTTTTTAGATTTTTCCTCTTTTTTTTCTTCTTTTTCACCCTTATATGGATTTGAATCATCTACTATTTTACCATCTAATAATTTTATTATTCTAGTAGAATAAGTATTAGCTAGTTCTGGATTATGAGTTACCATAATAACTAATTTTTCTTTAGCAATTTCTTTTAATAAATCCATTATTTGAACACTTGTTTCTGAATCAAGTGCTCCTGTTGGTTCATCTGCAAGTAAAATATCAGGATCATTTACTAAAGCACGCGCTATTGCTATTCTTTGCATTTGTCCACCAGACATTTGGTTAGGTTTTTTATTTATGTGTTTTTCTAGCCCGACTTTTTTTAATACCGCTATACTTCTTTTTCTTCTTTCTTCTTTATCTATACCAGATAAGGTTAAAGCAAGTTCTACATTTTGTAAAGCGGTTTGATGTGGTATTAAGTTGTAACTTTGAAAAACAAATCCTACTCTATGATTTCTATATGTGTCCCATGCACGATCATTATATTTTTTAGTAGATATTCCATTAATAACTAAATCACCTGTTGTATACTTATCAAGACCTCCTATTATATTTAAAAGTGTAGTTTTTCCAGAACCACTTTGTCCTAAAATTGAAACAAATTCACTTTTTCTAAAACTTACGCTTATATCATTTAAAGCATTCTGTTTTAACCCAGCAACTTCATATATTTTAGTTATTTTTTTTAGTTCTAACATTATTTCCTCCTTATAAATTAAGATAATGTAATTAGTATACCATTTAAGAATATTTTTAGTCAATGTCATTAATTACAATTTAAGTTGAAAAATTTGTGAAATTTATTATATTTAAAATAAAAAGATATAAATTTTCATATCAATTTTTTATATCTCTCTTTTTATATATAATATTAGTTATTATAATTATTATAATAGTAAATATTATTGAAGTTATTATTGAAGTCATTAAATCCAAATTACAATATATATCTTTATTAATAAATAAATTATACATAGGGTTATTTAATATATAATTGCTATAATTTATAAATGTTAATGGAATATAATTAAATACTTTACTTATCGGATCAATTGCAATAACTGGCAAAAATGTTGAGAGTAAAACTATTATTAAAGTGATTCCTGAAGTAAGCGCAACATTTAAGGATATACTTGATATAAAAAATAGTATTGCAAGAACAAATATTATAAATATAAAATGTATTCCCATATTTTTTATTACAAATAATAAATAATTAGTGGTTGTAATACTTCCTTCTTCTATTATAAGTTGTGGTATAGATAAACTATCTCCATTACCTGTTATAAACATAATTACAATAAATATTAATAATGAAATTATATATAAAATTAATGCATTTAGTATTATATAAATAAATTTAGATAGTAATACTTTACCTCTTTTAAATGGGTTTGATAAAACCAATCTAATACTTCCTGTATTATGTTCCTTAGCAACTATCCCACTAAATAATACTATACATATTATAACTACTACTATACCCGTATAATAAATATTATTAAAACAAATTCTAATATCATATTCATTATGAAAACTTGCAAAAGAAGAAGAATCTACGAGTGGTCTTATATTATTTTCTAAGCACTCTTTATATAATAAATATTCTTGTTTTCTATCTTTAAAAGTCCCTAATAAATAACTATTTACCAAGTCTTCATAATTATTATACTGTGAATAATGTTCTCTACTATTATTAAATTCTTCTAAAGTTGGAATTGGAAATAGTAGGTTAGATACTAATCTTTCACTATTTAAAACTACAATATACTGCCAGTTATTGGTAGTAACTTTATTATCTATAATATATTGTGATAAATAAATTTTTTGTTCAAAATAATATTTTTTATTTTCTAAATTATAATCCTTTTCTTTAGTATTTTCTAATAATTTATTTATATTATTTAATTCACTTTTATACTGTTTTAAATAAAATTCTTCTATCTCATAAACATTACCACTTATTATTACTTCTAATATTTTATCATATTGCTCTTTTAATATTTGATATTCTCTCTTTATATTATCTAAATCATTAGTTTCCCTATAACCATCTATAATTAGTTCATGTTCTACTAATTCATTAATTATATTTTTTGCTTTATCGTATAAATCTCCCATGTTTGATTTATCACTAGTATAGTTATTATCATACATTAATTTATCAAGTTCTATTTGTTTTTGTTTTTTTATTAAATTAATATAAACTTCTTCTGTATTAGATTCTTTTAGTAAATCTTTATACTTATTATAAAGTATTTCGTCTTCTTCAATACTTTCTTTTGTTATATGCCATTCGTGTTTTGACATTGAATTAAATGTTAGTTCTGGTAATTTAAATATAACTATGGAACTTATGATTAAAATAGATAAAGTTATAATAATATTTTTTAAGTTTGTATTTTTAATAAATTCTGTTTTTAATAATCTTAAAAATTCTTTCATTATCTTCCTCCATAACTATATTAATTTTTAATATCTCTCTTATAGATTAAATTATTTAATATAAATAAAACTACTATAAATATGATAGAAATAACTATAGAAATATTTATATCTAAATCAGAATATATATTTATTATACCTTCATCATTTGATAAGTTTGTAAGTTTATATAAAGGGCTACTGGATAGATAAGATGCATAATTAATATATGTAAATGGAATAAAATTAAATATATACATTAAAGTTTGCTTAATTAAAATAGGTAAAAATGAAAATACTATTGTTGTAATTAAAGAGATTGAAACAGTAAAACCTGTATTTAATGAAACTGTAGATATGAAAAATAAAAGTGTTAGGATAAGTGTTATAAATATAAAATGTATACCCATATTTTTAATTATAAATAATAAATAATTAGTTTGTGTTACATTACTTTCTTCTATTATAAGCTGTGGTATTGATAAGCTATCTCCATTACCTGTTATAAACATTATTGCTAAAAATATTAATAATGAAATTATATATAATATTAATGCATTTAGTATTATATAAACAAATTTAGAAAGTAATACTTTACTTCTTTTAAATGGGTTTGCTAAAAGTAATCTAATACTTCCTGTATTATGTTCTTTAGCAACCACTCCGCTAAATAATATTGTACATATTATAATTACTATTATACCCATATAATAAATATTACTAAAACCAATTCTAATATCATATTTATTATAATATTCATCTTTTATAATTGGTTTTATATCTTGTTTTAATATATTTTTATATAATTCTATTTTAGATTTTTCTATATTAATATGTTTTAATTTATCATCAACATATTCCTCATAACTATCATAATTAATATATTCTAATCTTTGTTCATTAAAAGTATCTTCATTAACAAAGTAATTATTATAATTTAAAATAACTAATAAACTTGTCTTATAATGATAAATTATATAATTTTTCCAATTATCTTCTAAAGTGATTTTATTATCAATTATATAATTTGATAATTTAATATTTTCTTCATAATAGTATTTATTTATTTTATCTTGAATACTATCTCCTAAAGTACTTAATTCTTTTTTATAATTCTTTATATTAAACTCTTCTAATTTAGTAAGATCTTTAGTCATTAAAGTATCAACTAAAATATCATATTCTTGATTTAATTCTTTACAATCATTATTTTCTTTTTCGCAAAGTACGAATTGTTCTGTTAAATTATTTATATTGCTATATATATTTCTACTTAAAAAACCTTCTACTTTAACATTATTACTATATAAAGTTTCTTCTAATTTTAAATTTTTTTCTTTTATTTTTAATTCTAATTCTGTTTCATAATTTTGATTTTCATTAAAATTATTTAATGCATTTTCATATTCCTGTTTTTTTAAATCAACTGATAAAGTATCTATATTTATATTTAGACTATCACTTGTAGGATTTACTGTTTTTGATATTTTAAATATAATTAAACTTGATAAAATAAGTGTTATAAGGGTTACTATAACTCTTTTTATAGTGGTATTTTTAATAAATTCTATTTTTATTAGCCTTAAAAACTCTTTCATAACTATCTTATTTGTCCCTTACTATTTTCGAGCATACTTATAAATTTATCTTCTAATGAAATATTTTCATTTTCAAGTTCATTCTTAGTAATTTCACATAACAAATTACCATCATTTAACATTATAAATTTATCACATATTTTTTCTATTTCAGATAATATATGACTTGAAATAATTATAGTCATACCACTTTCTTTAAGTTCTAAAATTAATTCTCTAAGTTCTCTTATTCCAATTGGATCTAGTCCATTAGTAGGTTCATCTAAAATAAGTATTTTTGGTTTATTTATTAATGCTTGTATTATTCCAAGTCTTTGTCTCATCCCAAGAGAATAGGTTTTAATCTTATCATCTATTCTATTTTTTAATTTTAATTTTTTTACTAATTCATCCTTATATTCTTTATCATCAACATTTTTAATTAAAGAATAAATTTTTAAATTTTTACTTCCAGATAAATCCATATACATATCAGGATTTTCTATTATACATCCAATATTTTTTATTGCTTCATTATGTTCGTATCTTATAGATTTACCACATATTTTAATATCGCCTAGTGTTATACTATAAAGACCTAACATTGTTTTTATTAATGTACTTTTACCTGCTCCATTTGGACCAACTATTCCTACGATTTCTCCTTCATTTATACAAAAAGAAAGATTATTTAAAATAATCTTCTTTTTGATTACTTTAGTTAAATTATTTACTTCAAGTACTTTCATAATACCACTTCCTAATTTTCCAAACTATATCCACCGTATAATCTTGCATTATTACCTAAAAGTGCTCCATTATATGCCTTTATACCAACATAATTTACACTTGAATTTACAACACAGTAATCCGCACTTGAATATCCACTTTTAACATCACAAACTACACAAACTGTAGCATCATCTCTACAAGGTGCATTTTTAGCTCTAAAATCTATTATCATAGGTATTGATTTTAAACTTATTGTTTTGGTTGCAAGAGTAACCTCAGATACACTTGATGTAAAACCTGCAATCGCACTTAAATCAACTGTATCACCAGTAGTTCCTGGTTCAAGTCTAACTCTAATATATTTATAATTTCCATTTTGTCTTGCTGCTAAAATAGAATTTGAACTAAATGTTTTAATTGTCCAATCAAAATTATAACGAGTTGCACGTGGAGAAATAGTATTATCATTTAAAGTTAAATTAGATGTTTCCATAGCTTTTGCATCATTAGTTCCTAGTAGTAAAAAACATATTGCAAATAAAAATATAGATAAATTTTTTTTCATTTTTTCATTTCCTCTCATTCAATTAAAATATTAAAAACTTACTACACTTCAACATACTACATAAAAACTTACTACAAATTTATTATTTAATTATATACCACCCCAATTCTAAATAAATCATAGGATGAGTACTGCTAACATCTTCTAGGCTAATTATATCAACTTGTAGTTAACTTGTCAATAACAAAAAAACTAAGTTTTTAATAACTTAGCTAGCAATAAACTATTTATTTTTTACTTTATAAAAACAAGAAATAACTTTAGCAAAAACATATGTAATATCATTACTTTTTTTAATAGCAATTTCTTTTCCGATAGCTTTACCACCAATAGTTAAAGATGCAATTATTCCTGTTACAACTAAATTTATATATAATAAATTAATATTTAAAATATTAGATAAACTAGTTGCAATAACAATACCAGCAGAACCTGATATAATTCCACAAATATCTCCTACAACATCATTACAAAAAGATGATACTTTTGCAGCATTTTTCTTTAAAATAACAGCCACTGTAGCGCCTTTAACTTTTCTTGAATTCATAGAATGAATTGGTTTTTCATCACTTGCAGTAATAGCAACTCCTATCATATCAAAAATTACACCTAGTAAAATAAAGACTATTAAAATTATAATCCCTATTATAACTCCTGTACTAGATAAAACTAGATCTGAAATAAAAGAAAAGGCAACTGATATAACAAAAGCTAAAAATATTATTTTTATTATCCATACAGTATTATTATTTTTCTTTTTTGCCATACTCCACCTCTTAAATTTAAAAAATAAAAAGGGTAATCCCTTTTATAAACTTCATTTGTTTGGCTATTAATATAGTTAACTTTACGCCTTAGGTCGAGTCGGATTTCCCCTATTCCTACAAGATGTTACCATACTTGCGGTTCCCCTTTAAAGGAATAGATATATAGTCACCTATTATATTACTCGATTGCCACTTAGTACGTACTGCAATCCCATATTAATCTCACTCTAGGAGATTTCCTCCCCAACGATTTATTATTAATTCTTTTTTGCAGATATAATTTCAAAATGCGATTTTCAAATAATTCTAGCTATAAACTATTTAAAATTGTTCATTTATCCCAAATATCCACTCAAGACAAGCTACACTATCCATAACTTGCGCCACAAGATAGGTTCAAGCCTAAGTCGTAATAAATCATATCAACTTTATAAGTTTAAGTATGTTTACCACAAGATTAGGTCTCCATGAGAAATGGGTCATTTAACGTATGCCATTACGTGTGCCCATAGCTCTACCTTTCAGCACCCACCCCAAACTGGGCGTAAGAAGCAAGCACCAAAAGTTTCACAGATATGCTCTTTAACGGATTTTTAGCCCCGTCTTCCTAATAAATCAATTGACTAGAATAATGTGCCAATCAATAATTTCATTATAGCATATTTACACTTTAATGTCAAATTTGCTAAAAAAATAAATAAAACTATTTACTTTTACTATATTATATGCTTACGTTATTTTTATATAATTATTTTAATTTTAAGTTTAACATCTTTCTTAATTGTTCTACATTATCAAATTTTGTATCCTTACAAGCAGTATGTAATTTTTTTATCATTACTGCTAAACTTATAACTACTACTAAAAAAGATAATATTATAAGTCCTGCGCCAAAAGCTTTAATATCTACACTCATTAAATATATTCCAAATAATAATAATATAAATCCTATTAATACTATAGTTATAATAGTTGTTTTATCTTTAGAATTATTTTCTAAATAAGTTATTTTTTGTTTTAAATACTCTATTTGTTCTTGTTTTGAAATATTCATTTCTTCCATAGAATCTATAATATTATTATATACTATTTCATTTTTATTTTTTTCTGTTCCATTTATATTTACCTTTAAATCCATAACCATTACCCTCCATAATAAGTATATAATAAAATGATATATGAAATCAAGAAAAAAATATATCTTTTAGCAAATATATTTATTAGATAAAAATCAATGGCTAATTTGCAATAAACTGAAAATTAGCCATAATATTTAATTAATATATTTTTCTGCATCCCCTAGATATAATCTATAAAGCATATCAATTTTTATATATATAAGCATTATAAATGCAAATATCCAACCTAGTATAGGAATAATAATACATAAAATCCAAGTATATGGAGATAAATATAATTCTTTTCCTGCAACATTTAGTTTAGATGCGCTTTTACAAAGTATTTCAACATAGAAAGCTGAAATCATAGCGATAAAAGGAAGAATAAATACTAATCCTAAAACCCAATAATACCATTTTCTATACCAAGCATTACTTCTATATGTATCAAGTAGTGCACCTAATACAAAAGTATCACTTCCTGATGAAAAAAGCATAAGAAGTAACCAAATCCACCAATTTTCACGTTTTAATATTTTCATATATCCTCCTATTTTAATTTTTCTTTTAATTCATAAAGTATATTTAAAGCTTCAAGCGGTGTTATAGATAAAGGGTTAATTTCCTTTATACGCTTTTCTACTATGCTTTCCTCTTTTACTAATTCTTCTATTGGTAAAGCTTCTTGTACTTTAATATCTCTTTTATATTCAGTATTTTCATATACTTTAAGTATAGCGTCGGCCCTTTTAATTACTATTTCTGGAAGATGTGCGAGCTTAGCAACATGTATACCATAACTTTTATCAACACTACCCATCTTTACTTTATGTAAAAATGTAATATTACCATTTTCTTCATGCGCACTTACATGTACATTTTTAAGGTTAGTTAATGTATTTTCTAAATCAGTAAGTTCATGGTAATGGGTAGAAAAAAGTGTTTTTGCCTTTATATTATTATGAATATATTCTATTATAGATTGAGCAAGTGCCATACCATCAAATGTTGCAGTTCCACGTCCTAATTCATCAAACAATATTAAACTTTTACTTGTAGCATTACTTATAGCATTATTTGCTTCTATCATTTCGACCATAAATGTAGATTCACCACTAACTAAATCATCACTTGCACCAATTCGTGTATATATTGCATCAAATATAGGTACTTTTGCAACTTTAGCTGGAACAAAACATCCTATTTGAGCCATAATAGATATTATAGCCATTTGTCTCATATAAGTTGATTTACCAGCCATATTAGGCCCTGTTATTAATAATATGTTTGTATTTTCATCCATTATTACATTATTTTCTACATATTCATTATTTTCTAGTACTTTTTCTACTACAGGATGCCTTCCATCTATTATATTTATTTCATTATCTGTAATAATAGGTCTTATATAATTATTCTCTTCAGTTATAGTTGCAAAAGATTGCAATACATCTATTTCACTTATTACTTTTGATACCTTTTGAAGTGTTGGAATATATTCTTTAACTTTATCTTTTATAATATTAAATATTTCATACTCAAGCTCTACTATTTTTTCTTCTGCATTAAGTATCAAATCTTCTTTTTCTTTTAGTATTGGACTTATATACCTTTCACAATTACTAAGGGTTTGTCTTCTTTCATAACCATATTCTTCTTTAATTAAATCTACATTCCCCTTACTAATTTCTATGTAATAACCAAATACTCTATTATATCCAACCTTTAAATTTTTTATACCTGTTCTTTCTTTTTCTTCTGCCTCAAAACGTGCAACAAAGTCTTTACCTCCTTTTCTTAAAGCTTTGAGTTCATCTAATTCACTATTATAACCATCTTTAATAAGATATCCTTCTTTTACAGTAACAGGTGGATTTTCATATATACTTTTATCTAATAATTCATATAAATCTTCTAAGGAATTAAAACTTTTATCAAAATTAATTTTTTCTAATATTTCTTTTATAGTAGGTAATACTTTTAATGAATTTTTAAGTTGTAACAAATCTCTTGCATTTGCAGAACCAAATGCAATTCTTCCTGATAATCTTTCCAGATCATATACCTCAAACAAACACTCTTGTAAATCGCTTTTTAAAATAAATTCTTTTAAAAGTATTTCTACAAAGTCATATCTTCTATTTATTTCATTTATATCTATTAATGGATTTTCTATAAAATTCTTTAACATTCTAGAACCCATTGCAGTTTTAGTTTTATCTAGCAACCATATAAGGGAATAATTTCTTTGTTTTAATCTTAATGTTTCTGTTAACTCAAGATTTCTTTTAGTATGAACATCCATTTTCATATAGTTTTGTTTTTCTTTTATAACTGCCTTTTGTAAATGAGATAGATTTCTTTTTTGAGTATTTGTAATATATGTAAGTAAATGTCTAATAGTTTCAATATATCTTACATCATTTATATCTTCGTAAATATATTTATATTCATCTGATGTAATTTCATTAAATACAGTAGTTGTTATTTTAAACTGTCTTTCTAGCATAGAGGTTATTTCTATATCTACTTTATCAGTAACTATTATCTCTTTAATTCCTAAGTTTACTATTTCACTTACTAATAATGTATTATTATGTTCAGTTAAAAACACATTGACTTCTCCAGTTGATATATCTATATAACTAACTCCATAGGCGTGATTAAAATCAATTACTGAACCTATATAGTTGTTCTCATATTCAACTAAAGATTCATTATCCATTACAGTTCCCTTACTTATTATTTGAATTAAATCTCTTTTAACGATTCCTTTAGCTGTTTTAGGATCTTCTAATTGTTCACAAATACCAACTTTGTATCCCTTTTCTACTAATTTATCTATATATATTTTAGCAGCATGATATGGTATTCCACACATTGGTATTTTTTCATTTAATCCTGCATTTTTACCTGTTAAAGTAAGTTCTAGTTCTCGAGAAATATTTATAGCATCTTCAAAAAACATTTCATAAAAATCACCTAATCTAAAAAATATTATAACATTAGGATTTTCTTTTTTTACCTCTATATATTGTTTTATTCCAGGAGATACCTTATTTATATCTACATCTTTAAGTAACATTAATTCTTCACCATTATAATTATAGCAAAATTACACTTTAAAGTAAAACAAGTTTTAAGTTTAATATTAAAAAGAATGAATTTTAATATTTATTCATTCTTAACAATCTAAATAGTTTTATTTATATTAGTTTCTTCAACATAGCTAATAAGATTTGGATTAGCATAAATAATTACTTCTTCCTTAGAAAAATTTGTATAACACTCATTTTTAAAACGTTCTTTACTATAGTCTAACATTGTCTTCTTTTCTTTTAATAACAACTCACTTCTTTTATACTTTTTATTAAAACAATAAAGTAAAAATTTATTTATATATTCTAGGGTATCATTAATATTATATTTAGAATATCCTTTACATTCTTTAAAATTAGAAACATCATTTAAAAAATCTAAATTTAAAACAAATCTATATATATTATCAAAATCCATATATTCGCTTAAACACTCTACTAATCCAGATATATTTTTACTTAAATATAAACTTTCTAACTTCTTTTTACCGATTAACTCTTCAAGTTCATTTACTATATATAAAGAATTTTTATCATTACTTTTTTCAAAATATCTTTTAGTAAGAATTTTAGAATAAAAATCATTAAAGCCTCTACCAAATTCTTGTATATTTAATTTTTTATTTATAATCTCCTTGCTATCATCAGTACCTATCATACTTAAAAGAGTACTATAAATTTGTGAATAATCTAAAGGGAAATATTCTTTTACATATAAATTTGGATTAATTGAAATTCTTTTTATATTTTGATAAAAGGTATTCAAATTAATATCTGGATACTTATTTGAAATAAATAGTTCTATATTAGAAATGGCATTTTTAATATTTAAGGAAACTGATTTAATAGTATCCGTTCTTTCATTTAAATATAAATTATCAAGATTATTAATTATATCATTAGTTAAAATGTGAATATACTTAACTACATTTTCTTGTTTTGCAATTTCGCTTTTCCTAAACTGTTTTGGTGCATTATATATCATTCCATTTATTACTTTATTTTCAAATTTTCTAATATGTTTTATTGCTTCTTTTAAATCATAATTATATATCATTTTTTTAGAATAACAAATTATTAAAAATTCACTTATTCTTTTTATAGAAGAACACATATTTTCATTTGTAGTATTTTCTCCATTATATTGAACACGATATACAAAATCCATGTCATTTATAAAATTATAAATTTGATCGGATGATACATACTTTTGAAGTTCAGAAATTAATCCATATAAATTACCTTTTGCATATAAACTTTCCATTTGGTTTCTACCAACAACTTTTTCTATAATTTCCGCAACATATACTTGATATTTGTAACCAACTTTATCCCATTCACCTTTATTATTATCAAAATATCTTTGTGTTAAAAACTGTGTATAGCCCTCATCTATACCATACCCTATTGCATTTTCATGACCGTTTTCTTCACTATATTGCATAAAACCAAAATATCCAATATTTTCACCGATATGAGTAGAAAGTAAATGAAACAATTCATGATAAATTGAATATTTATTATGAATTATTTCTATAGTATTTTTTTCTACTTTATAGTGCCCTAAAGTATCATATGATTTTTTTCTTTTAAAATAGTCAAAAAATCCAGTATTATTATTAATTTTAACCTCATTTATATTATTATAAAAATTAGTTAAATCATTATCATTAAAATTTTTTTTAATAGTATTTGTAAAATTAACAATTAATTTTCCAAGTTCCATTTTTAATAATCTTTGCATATCTACATTGTCATATTTTCTGGCAACAAATTCTGGAAGTTGAACCTTACACCTTATTTGTTTTCTAACTAATTTTCCACTTTTTATAGAATTAGCATTAAAATAATTTGTTACTACACTTGTATTTTCTAAATTATCTATTTTTTCTAATGTACTTAAAAGATTTGCTTGTTCCATAATTTCACCTACTATTATTTTTATCTATTTAAGTATATCATTAATTCAAATAAATTACTATTAAAAAATAAAAATAAGTGTTATAATTTTATTAAATAAAGGAGGATAACATTATGAAAAATACATCTGACTTACTTCAAGTTTTATCAAGTGGTGGACTTATTGGTATGATTTCAAATAAGAATATTAAGAAATCTAAAAGATATATATTACTAATTATTTGTTTATTATTTTATTTAGCTTTAATAGGATTATGTATTTTTGGAATAATATCTAATTTAAATAAAAATTTAACAGTACTTATAATATTAAGCATTATAACAGTTATTCTAATAATTGATTTAATTAGATTTATATATAGTGTAATAAGTAATATAAAAGCAGGATAAAATCCTGCTTTTATATTGATCTTAATTTATTTATAACATTTTCAAATGTATCTGCTTCTACAATAGTTATATTATAATTATTTTCTCTTACTAAATTAATTACTTCATCATAATTTTCACCAGTTGGAACTATAAATATATCAGCTCCATTTTTAACCGCGCCTTTTAACTTATATTTTACCCCACCAATACTACCAACTGTACCATCTAAATTAATTGTCCCTGTACCTACTATATTTCTCCCCCTAGCAATATCCTCTTCTGTTAAATAATCATAGATCGCTATCGTTAACATCAACCCTCCAGATGGTCCAGTTTCGGAGGCATCATAATTAAATGTAAGTAATGGATTAGTATCCACTTCATATATTTCGCTAACTATTATCCCTATAACTGCCCTATTATTTAATTCCTTTAATGTTGATATAACATTATACTCCTTATTATTTCTTTTAACTGTTATTGTTACTTTATCTCCTACACTATATCTATCTAATATTTTATATAAGTCATCTTTATTTTGTATTTTTTCATTTTCTACTTTTAATATTTCATCTCCAACTTTTAATTCAGTATCAGAATCTATATCTACATAAGTTATATAAACTTTAGTATCTTTAATAGTTACTTGTCCTTTTGCATAATTATAAGCAACTATTGTAGCATTATTAACCGATTCTTTAAGCATTATATCACTTCTAAATATTGCTTGTTCTAGTGTTTCATTATCGTATTTTGTATCATCAATATTAATAATATCATAATCTTTATTTATAAGTGAATATAAATAGATTGGTATTGTTGCCCTATATTCACTTACATAGGATAAATTTATACTACCATTAATTTTATTTGAATTTTCTATAGTTATTTTATCATTTACATTTATAAGTCCACCAGGAGCATCTATATAAAAAGGCAATTTAATTATAGAAATTAAAAATATAATAATAAGAGTTATTAAAAATTTTCTATTTTCTTTTATATAATTTTTAATTTTTTCATAAAATTTAGTAATCATAAGTTTTCTCCTTTCACATTAATTTTATAAGAATGTAGGTGTATATATGAAAAAATTCAAAGATAAGTTCACCATTATAATTTTATTTTTTTTTATATTTGAAATTATTACTAACTCTAGTTTAATAATGAATACTATTGGTTTTTCAATAGATATTTGGAAGAATAATATATTTCCATCGCTATTTCCATTTTTTGTTTTGTCAGATTTACTAATTAATTATGGTTTCATAGAAACTACAAGTAAATTATTTAAACCATTAATGAAATTATTTAAAATTAAAAGTGAATGTGCGTTTATATTTGTTTTGAGTATATTTTCTGGTTTTCCAAGCAATTCTAAATATACTAAGGAATTATACGATAAAGGCATTATCAATAATTATGAAGCTACTAAAATATTGATGTGTACACATTTTTCTAATCCTATATTTATATTGGGAACAATTACAGTATTTTTAAACAAAAAATTAGCTATTATTATATTAATTTCCCATTATATAGGAAATCTATTAATAGGAATTATATTTAGAAATTATCATCCCAGTAATTATAAAAATATAAATAACGAAATTACTAAAAAAGAAACTAAAAATTTCATAGAAGTTTTAACAAATTCTCTAATCAAAACTATTGATACCTTATTATTATTACTTGGTATTATAACGACATTTTTAATTATAACTACAGTATTAGATAAAAATTTAAATATTCCTGATATTTATCAATATATATTAAATGGTATAATTGAAATGACTCAAGGTCTTAAATATGTAAGTGATCTAAATATAGATATAAATATTAAAGCAATAATTTTTACTTTCTTTCTATCATTTGGTGGAATCTGTATACATACACAAGTAAAAAGTATATTAAAAGGAACAGACATTAAGTATCTGCCCTATTTACTTGCGCGTATCACTCATGGAATTATATCTAGTTTAATAACAACATTAATTATATGCTTATATTAGTTATTTTGAATTTTCATTTAAAGAACATGAATCTTTTTCATCAAGTTCATAGGTATATCCATTATTATATTTAATTTTAACAACTTTATCATTTATACTTTTACCATCATAACTTATATTAGAAATAAGTAGATTTTCATTTATTAAATCTTGTATCCCAATACAATATGTAGATCCATTAGTTATGTCGAAATCATTTTCATATTTAGTCATATATTCTTTTGTGGCTGTTTCTATTAATCGCATAGAAGCATCATTTACTTCATTATTACTATTATTTATTATATTTATAATAACATTAACAGATAAAGTAATAATAAGCGCAAGTAAAATAACCACACTAATTAATTCTATCAAAGTAAACCCATTTTTCTTCATATTAATCACCCTATCATTATATCCGCTATAGCATTTCTAACATTAGAAAATGTATCAAATATGTAATAAAAGAAATCTTTAATTACATTAGTTTTGGAATTTTTATTATCTATATATAAAATAAAATCATTACCGAATTTTTCAACTCTTATATCATTTGTGTAACGTTTATATTTTTTTATTAAATCTTCTAAATCTATATTATTTGTATTTCCATATAAATAAATCATATCTTTATTTATATAAATACTACTACTTAGAAATGATTTAAAAAATTTTTTAATTTCAAAAATATTACATATAATAAAATCCACTCTTTTTTTCTTAAAAAATTTTTTTAAAGATTTAATTTTTATTAATTTAGATTTTGTGGTTTCAGTACTATCATGATACATTTTTTTAGATTTCCCTGATTTATAGTTAGTTAATGAATTACATATTAATATTTTTTCATTATCGTTAACTAAATCATAAATAATCGGTTCATTTACACCAATTAATAGTACATTCCCACTTAAACATTTTGTAATTTTTATTAAATTTTCTTCCATATAATCACTTCTTTATTATATCATTTATTACATAACTTGAACAAAGTAACCCTGCTATAGCTGGAACAAAAGAATTTGATCCTATTACTTCTCCTGTTTTTACGCTTTCTTCCTCACTATATACAACAGGTATATTTACATTTATACCTTCATCCTTAATCATCTTCCTTAAAATTTTAGCAATTTTATCATAAGAGGTTTTCCTAATATCAGCAATTTTCAGTCTAGTAGGATCCATTTTATTACCTACGCCCATACAAGATATAATTTTAATATCATTACTTACACATTCTTTTATTAATAATTTTTTAGTTTCAATTGTATCAAGACTATCTATTACATAATCAATTTTTTCTTTAAATACTAATTTTATATTTTCTTTATTTAAAAATAAATCATAACATTTAATTTCTATAAATGGATTTATTTTTTCTACTCGCTTTTTTAAAACATCTATCTTTTTTTGACCAATATTAGTATGATCAGTCATAAGTTGCCTATTTAAATTAGTTATATCTATAATGTCGTAATCAACTAATATTATTTTTTTTATACCACTTCTTACAAGAGATTCAACTGCGTAACTTCCAACTCCTCCAAGACCCGCTACTAATACTGTTTTATCTGCAATTTTATTTAAATTTTCACTACCTATTAAAAGTTCTAAACGGTTTAATTGTTCCAATTATATTCACCATATAAAGTATAGCATAATCAAAAAAAATAGGCAATAAAAAAACCTAAAGAATTAGATATTCAAACGACAAACCCGGTCTTCCAGGTGGGCATCACATTACAAATTTTAGGATTCCCTTAAAGGGCATTCAACACCACTTGTAAATTAGATTCCCAATCGTTTTATTTGTAGGTTTTTCTTTTAGAATACTAATATCTTTAGGTATTTATATTATACCATCATTTTTAAAATAAATCCATTTTTTTATAAAAAATTAATATTTTAATTATTTATATTATTAAATAAATATGTATAGTATTTTTTAGATCTAATCAAATTAGACAAATTAAAATATGAATTAACTAATTGACTTGTATTATTTATATAATTTTCATCTATTACTTTATCACTAGATGTAGTCTGAGTAAACTCATTTTTTATACTATCATAATATCCATATTTATTAATCCAACTCTGATCAGAAAGCATAACTAATCCATCACCTTTAGATAGTGCATCTTGACCTATAAGTAATCTAGAATCATACTCTATTCCAAATAAATTTAAAATAGTCGGCAAAATATCTATATTAGATATATATTTATCAACTTCAATATTTTCAAGACCAGGTGTATAAATAATTAAGTTTTCATGATGCATCAAAAATTTATCAGTTCTATCCTCTGTATCTATTTCATTTAATTCGTTATTTTTAAAGTAATATGGATAGTGATCTGGCGTTACAACTATTACTGTGTCTTCTAATTTTCCAGCTTCCTCTAGTTGTTTTATTAAATATTCTAAAGCTTTATCCAAATCCATATTAGCAGCTATATATGTTTTTAAAGTATTAGAATAACTTGTTCCTTTTACAGAACTCCAATACTTTTGCGCGATTGGATTATCATAATAATTATAATTTCCATGGCCACTAACAGTTATATAATAAGCATAAAAATTGTCTTCATTTATATAATCTTTAACTGTATTTTTAACCATTTCTAAATCGCTACCTCTAAAGTTATCACAACTTTTAACAACTCCAGTACCGCAAAATCCATATTTATCATAACCATCATTTTTGAAATATTTATTTCTTTGATAAAAATAACTATAATAATCATGATATGCAAAAGTTTTGTATCCTAATGTCTTTAAGCTATTGTTTAATCTATAAGGGTTATTATTACCAATGGATGATATAAGTTCATCACTTTTAGCAACATTAGTAGAAAGTAAACTCCATTCAGTCATATATTCCCCACTTCCCGTACTTCCTGGGAATAAAGGAGTATAATAATTATTAAAGTGAATACCTTCTTCTTTCATTTTATATAATGTTGGTGTAAACTCTTCAGTTATTATAGATTTATCCAAAGATTCAGCTAAAACTACTATTAAATTTTTGCCTTCAAATAAACCAGTATATTCATTTTTTTGAGTAGCGCTTTTATTTTTAAAGAAATTATTAAGAGTTATTAAATCTTTATCAGTTGTTTCACTATTTAACTTATCAAAATCTATATCAATTATATTATAATCATATTCTGGATCAGGTTCAGGAGTTGGTTCTGCTAATGTCATTAAAAGTGTTTCCTCAGGATATCCAAAAGTTGTTCTATATAATTCTAATCCAAAATATGTCGTAAGACCTAATTTATTAGTAGAAAGTATTGGTTGATTTACTTTATAATATAAGTTATAGTTAGAATAAATATTATCTTTATTAATTTGCATATATAATAAACTTATTATATAAAATACAATTGTAAAAATTAAAGATAACAATGTATTTTTCTTTTTATTAAATTCAAAATTTATTTTCTTATTAATTATTATTAATACAATAAGCGGAATAAAAGTAAGTAAACAGTATAACCAATTATATAAAATTGAGCTTACTACCTTTTCAAATGCAGTTATGACTTGATTCATATATCCAAATGAGCTCGTACCATATATAGCATCAAATAAATCAAAATATATAAATTGAGATAAAAATAGTATTGTTAAAAGTATTGTAAACAAAAATGTTACAATCTTATTTATAGTTTTATTTCCAATTGTTGAAAGTAAATATATTAATAACGCAATTGGTAAAGTAAAAATAAATAAATTTAATACTTTAAAATCATTAAATGCAAAAACATGAAATATTATTTCAAAATATAAAGTTGAAATAATTACAAATAATAGTGCTCCATAATGTTTTAAAAAATCAAAAAACTTAATCTTCATACTTCCATACCTTCTATCCTTAATAATACATGTTATATTTTATCAAAAAATTATGTTTTTGTAAACTCAAATTTATTTTTTAACTTCATGGGATGGAACTCCAACTACAGTAGTATTTGGTAAAACATCTTTAAGTACTACAGCATTAGCTCCTATCTTAGCATTATCTCCTATAAAAATATTACCAAGTATTTTAGCGCCACTTCCTATTATTACATTATTTCCAATGTTTGGATGTCTTTTCCCTTTATCCTTGCCAGTTCCTCCTAAAGTAACTCCATGATATATTATAACGTTATCTCCTATTACAGAAGTTTCTCCAATTACAACACCAAAACCATGATCTATAAATAATCCTTTACCTATTATAGCTCCGGGATGTATTTCAATACCAGTTTTTCTTTTTGCTTTTTCACAAATTTTACGCGCTAAAAAATAATGTTTTTTGTTATAAAAATAACTTGATATTTTATAATATAATTGTGCTTTAAAACTTGGATACAAAATTATTTCTATGCTACTTTTTAATGAAGGGTCATTTATTTTTATAGTTTCAATTTGTTCTTTAATAAATTTTATTATTTTCATATTAATAACCTCTAATTTATTTTATTCTGTAATTTTTCTAATGTAGAGGTTATTAATTTAATATAAATTAAAATATTCCTTGTATTAATTTTATATATTCTAAAATTATATTACCTGTTCTTATCTTCCTATTAGTATTCTTACTATTTACAGCATTAATATAAAAGAAATCCACCTAACTCAGCAATGATTTAGGTGGAAACCACTTGTGTCTACACTCAACATGAGACTATTGAATATTCCTTTTTTTATTTTATGCAAGTTCTCTTGCTAAATCATATTAACATAAAAACGACCTTTTGACAAGTCGTTTTGCCTCGAAAAGTTCGAGTTTTCTATCAATATGGTAGTCTGTACGAGATTCGAACTCGTGAATGTCACCTTGAGAGGGTGATGTGTTAAGCCTCTTCACCAACAGACCATAATAAGTAATTATCTTATGACTAGTTAATCATAACATAAAACTTAATTTTATACAATATTAATTATAGTATTTTATTAACAATTACTTATTTATAATAAATTATATTATTTTTTTATATTGTTTTGGATCTATTACTGTTTCATCAGTTACTTCATAAGTTATATTTTTCTCATTACTGATAAGTGCATCCCATTTTAGTTCAGATAAAGAATCTTCTATTATTGTTTTTAAAGATCTTGCTCCTAAATTTAATTCATTTGCTCGTTTTGCTACTTCTTTTAAGTAAGATTCATCATAAGAAAGATTTATATTATTAAGTTCAAGAAGCTTTTTCTCAATTGAAATGGGACTACTACTAGGAGTTTTTAAAATATCTACAAGTTCATTAAAACCTAATGGATTTAGTTTTATAATTTGATGAAGTCTTCCCATAAATTCGTTTGGAATTAAACCTACATTTATATAATCATTAGTAGTTACTTCTTTTATAACTTTATCATTAGTATTTCCAAATCCTAATTGTTGTTTATTAATACTTTGACTTACATTGCTAAATGCTCCTCCAGCAAATAAATTTAAATATTTTGTATTAAATATATATGGAACTCTATTTACTGAAATTTGATAATCTGCTCCATCAAAAAATTGTAATAATGAATTTAAAACTCCTCTTCCTGAAACATCTCCATTACTTTTACTACCCTTTTTATCTATCTCATCAAAAAATATTATACCAGTTCTTTCTGCATATTTAATTTTATTTTCAATAGATGCACTTAATGATACTTTAGATACTAAAGAACTTAAAATATCTTCTAAATTATCTCCAACATAACCCGCTACAGTTAATTGTGATGTAGCAACTTTAACCATTGGTATTTTAATTTTTGTTTCTTTTTCTAAATATTCCATTATAGTTTCTAATATTAATGTTTTACCTACTCCAGTAGGTCCTGTTATTAAACATCTAGTGGGTTTAAAATCACTTATTTTATTTGATGAAACAGCTAAATAATTATATATAAAAATCATAATTATTTTTTTAACAGCTTCATCCTGATTTATAACCTTACTAGTTACATACTTATATAAATCATTTACATCAAATGGTATATTAGTATCTAAACTCTTTTTTATCTCAGGAATAGTGTCTTCAATTTCTGCATTTTCATCATTATAACGTTCATAAAAATTATTTATATACTTTTTAAGTTCATCTATATCATTAGTATTTAATAATTTATGAATAGTTTCTTCCTCAAAGTAAAAACGATTTTTTTCCGAATAAGTGTCTTCTTCATTATTATTTTCTAAATTTTTAACTTTTGTATTTAATTCCTTATAATTTGTAATATCATCAATTGGTATTGTAATTAACATAAATTCTTCCACATCATTTATAATACCAATATATATATTTTCGCTTAATCTATCTGAATATTCTTCAATTACCTTACATTCATCATCACATTTAAATTGTTCTTTTAATTTGCATATTGATGTTGGAAAAGCAAAAAACTCATTTGTATTATCAATTGTCATATCTGATGTCAAAACATCAGAATATGTATTATTATACTTATCAACAAATATTGAATACTTTTCATCATAGTTCCCTTCTAAAACATGAATTTTTTTAAAAACAAATGTATTATTATCAATTATTATCCTTTCCATTAATATAGCAACATATTTACTTTCCATACAAAATCCCCCTATGTAATTACTAAACTAAGTATTTAGTATATAAATTTTTTTTAAATTAGTCAATACCTTTTATTTTAATTATTTACATAGAAAAAATTATTTTATTTTTATATTATATTCAGTACTTTGTTTTTCCATCAAATCATTTAATTGTTCATTAGATATGTATATTACTTTACCACCTTTTGGTTCTATTTTATTATTACCAAAGACTATCCATATTATATTCATATATATATCTGACATTGATGCATACCCATCTGTAAAAATTATTTTATTTTCAGCAGTTTTACTAAAAGCATTAATAGCTGCATTAAAATCAGTCCCACCCCTACCTATAAATTGCATATTATCTATGTCATTTTCTGTTCTAATTTCGGTAAAGCCATAAAATTCAGTATCAAAACACCCTGCTTTAATTTTAGAAAACTGTAAAATATTTTTACATTCTCTTAGGGAGTTTCTTAAAAGGGTTTCAGAAACAGAACCACTGGTATCAAAAAGTATTTCCGTTTCAGACCATGGCATTTCCTCAAGATGTGGTGTGACTACACCGTCTTCTATAGAAGCATTTTTATAAGACCAATCCATATCATATTTAGCAAGGTCTATTAATAATCTTCTCCAGTCAACTAAAGACTGTGCAGAACCTATATTATTTATATTAATTATATTTGCATTAGATCCTGTACCTGCCTCTATAATTTCTTTAGAAATTTCATTTCTTAGTTCCTCTAGACGTTTTTTTCTATCTATTTTATTTTGATTAAAAAAATTTTTTTCTCCTAACTCAGTTAACTTTGTAATTTGTTGCTGTTTTTCTATATCCTTATTGGCTTTTTCACTATCTATATTTGATTTTTCCTTGTTTTTATCCTGTCTATTAAATATTTTATCAAAGAAACTTTTTCTATCTTTATTATTGGATTTAGTATTGTTATCATAATCTTTACTCAGTTTTGAATTATTATCAATACCTGAATTATTTTGTTCTATTTCTTTCATAGCGTTATCCCACATAGTATGTGTTTTAGCAGCCATATCCTTGTATACATTATTTAAATTATTATTTTCAGATTGTCTCTTATTTTTTTCTTCTATTAATTTTTCATATAATTCTTCAACAGTATAATTACTAGCACCTTTGATATAAATATTTTCTTTTTTATTAATTTTAAATCCATCTTTTTCTAAATATTCATTTGTAATAGCATCTGCTGCTATATTCCAAATTTCCATATTTTTTCCTATACCTCTTTTAATATGATCAAAAGCTATATGGATTATCTCATGAGCACATGCGAATACCTGTTCTTCAATACTCATATTTTTTGTAGCATCAGGATGATAATAAATATCTTTACCATTTGTTCCCCATGTAGGAATACCATTAGAAAGAAAACTATCATCTTCAATAAACTTTGTATTAGCAATTATTACCCCAAAGGGTTCATATTTAATAAGTAATTTTCTCTTTATTTTTTCTATATCCATATTATTTACCTTATATATGTGCGAGCAAAGAATAAACTTCTTCATTTATAGGATTTTGTAATAAATTATTTGTTATCATAATAACTATACAATTTTTAGGCAAATCAAATGTACTTATTTTATTATACTTTAGTATTTCTATAAATTTTCTTTGTTCTTCTGTTTTTATTTTATTTAAATTATTTATAATTAATATAGGATTTTTACTATCTTTACTTATTAATTCTTTATACCAATTAGGTGGAAGAAAATCTAATCCTTCATAATGACCATTTAAATCTTTTATATCACAATTTGATTCTAAAATAACAGCATTTTTAATTACATTTGCATCTACATCTTCTAATAAAATATTAGTTATGCCAGCTTTAATATAAGTATTTATTAAATCTAATTTTTCTTTATTCATAAACTTTTCCCCTTTTCTTCTTCAATAATTCTTAATTCTGCTATTGTTTGTAGTCTATCTTCATCTCCATGAGTCCATAAACTATCAAATGTTGCTACTATATCTCGTCCTAATTTCATAACAAAATTTCTTATAACTAACAAATTATCTTCATCGACAGAGGAAAGCCCAACTGCTGTTGCAAACTTTTCTGATACATTCATTTTTAAATCTTCTTCTGTATAGTTTTCATTTAATACATCTTCAATTGTTATAACGCTTTGCTTTGCAAACTTTATAAAATCTATTGTCAAATCTTGACCTATTAATGATCTAAGCATATGCGGATTACCTGTTTTATATAAAACTTTAGAAGCCATTTCCCATTTGCGTGGATCTGCATTTGGAGTTTTTCCATTATATGGAGTTCTAAGTACAGAATGATTTCCATTAGCTTTATATGCAATATAAGCATATATTGCAGGATGAATTAGCATACGTGGTTCTTCTTGTTTTTCATAATCTAATCTCTCATATTGTTCTTTTGGTGTTGAAGCCCATTTTAACCAACTACTTATAGTTGTATTTATATATACATGAGCAAATCTATTAAATAAAGGTTCTGAAATTTCATTTGCAGAAATCGAATCAGTTGTTTCATTTCCCGCTGCAACAATTCTAGCATTTTGTGGCAATTTCCAAATTCCATTTACCTCTTTGTCTAAAATAATATTAAATGCTAATTTTTGTATAGTAGGAGTAGCATTTGTAATTTCATCAAAAAATATAATATGTAATTTATTTGGTTCATCTTCACATTTTTTTATAATTTTTTTCAACCATGTTGGCATTACATCAATCATTTCACCAGTTGCTTGATTATATACACTTTTGCCTATTAAACTTTCCGCTATTGTAGTTGCTAAATATATAATCTCACAATCTGGATCTAATTGTTTTACTCTCGCACTTTTTCCATCACTAGGTTTACCATGTAAAAAAACTGAAATATTACTTTTAAGTGCACCTTCGATTATTTCTTCTTCTGAAACTTTATCAAAATTAAAATTATACGGATTTTCTCTTTTAAAAGACGATCTTACCTGTTCGTTGTTTTTATTATTTATATCATCGTGAATATAATTAGGTTGAAATTCCTTAGAAAAACAATTATTCATAAATTGCTTTATATCAGTATTTCCAAAATCACCCCGATAATTACATTTATTTTTAAATTGTATACCAGCAAATAAAAGTATTTCACTCAACATTATGTCATATTGTTTATAAACCTTCCATTTAATTGGTTGCACTTCTATCCATACATAATCTTCATCTTTATACTCAATACCGTTTGACAGTCTAAAACTACAACCATCATAATAAGAATTAACTTTAGCCCTTACATACCTTTTTTCATTATAAATATACTCTTCTAAACTTGTAGGTAAAAATTTTAAATCATAATTATTATATTTTCTAGTATCAATTGTAAAAGAATTTCCTGTTGTTTCTAACAAACTGATTGAAAATTTATTTTCTAAATCTTTTTGTATAATTCCGTTAGGAGCATACTGTGGATAATAGCCGAATTCTAACTCAAATTCTTCTTCATTTAATTGACTACTCACTACGTTCGTAGTGATGTCAGAGATTGATGAGAACTTTAAAGCTGGACGACCACACACATCACGTTTAGTAACACTACCCCAATCTCTAAAACCATTTTAGTTAACAACGCGCGCGTTACCATTAAAAGGTGTTCTAGTCCAATAATATCCTGTTCTATTTTCTAATGTTTGATTATTATTAACAGTAGAAGTACTAGAAAAAGCACCTCCCAATATAATCGCAAAATCAGATATATCAGCTTTTCTTTCGCTATTATTTTTAAATATTTTATTATATTCTTCTTCACTTAAAAATGTAAAATCATAATACATATAATCACCATAAATATTATACCATATTTTATAGTTCAAAGATATAAAATGTATTTATTTTTCAATTTTTGTTAGGATATGTATCTTGTTTTAATTTTTTACTCTCATTTGTTGATTTAATATGATTATAAAAAGCATTTTTTCTAATATAAACATACTCATCATCTACAATATTTTTAGTCTTAAGTTTTTCTAAAGTTTTAAGATGTTTTTTCATTCTAATTTTAGAAGATGATCTAAGTTTTTTTGTTATTTTTCCACTTGATTCTAAAATATGCCTATATCCTAAAAAATCTATTCCATTTGATACTTTACCAATTTGTGTTTTAGAATTAAGTTCTAAATTAAGTTTTTCTTTGCATACTTTTTTTATTTCTTCTAAGCAATATCTTAAATAATCCTTATCTTTATGTATTAAAATCATATCATCCATATAACGAACATAAGATTTTATTCTTAACTTTTCTTTAATATATCTATCTACTATATTTAAATAATATAGCGCAAACCACTGACTAGATTGATTTCCAAGAGGAAGGCCAATATCCAATCCATTTGGTTGCCCATTTACAAGTTTTTCTATAAACCACATTTCATCATTAGAAAAATTAAGATGTTTTAATAAATTTAATAATATTTCATGATCTATACTTGGAAAATATTTTTTTATATCACATTTTAAAAAATATATATTATTGTCACTTTCAATTAAATATTCCTTTCTTAAAAACTTTTCCAACCTCTTAATTGCAAAACTAGAACCTTTTCCTATTCTACATGCAGTATTATCATATATAAGTTTCTTTTCTATTTTTGGTTTTAAACAGATCTCACAAAAACATTTTATAACAACTCTATCACTAAATGGTAAAGTTTCTATTAATCTTTCCTTAGGTTCATAAATTTTAAAACTTTTATATTTGCTTAATTTATATTTTCTAGAAGTAATATCTAATATAATATTATATAAATTAAGCGCTAAATTAGCTTCAAATCTTACTACTTCACCTTTATGTTGTTTAGATTTTCTGCAATTTTTATATGCAG
>JAMPDH010000004.1 GCA_023665725.1 Clostridium sp.
GTTCCCCATGCATAATATATTTTTACTGATGTATTGCTTAAGCCGGAACCACCAGAATCGGTTATAGTAATAGTTGCTGTATGACTTTTAGCAGCTGTTGTTCCATTAGCAACTGATACAGCTAAAGTTGGTGGTAATAAATCAACTGTTGCTGTATATGTTTTATTTGTTGCATTATTATAATTTGTTGTATCAGTAGGAGTAAACCCAACTGTTACTGTTGCTGAACCACTTGCCTTTCCTGTTAATGTTACTGTTGTATCAGTATTTGCTGCAATCTCCGATGTAGATGCAGAAGTTGTTAGTGTTGATGTATTAGATGAAGTATTAGTAAACTTGCCTGCTACACTTGCTTTTTCAGTAAATGAAACTCCAGATGAACCAACATAACCACTTGTTGCTGACAATGTTATCACTGGTGTTGCTTTAGATATTGAACAATTAAATGTTTTAGTTCCTGTTGTATTATCACTCCATTTATACCCTGATGATAGCGTTGCTGAAATTGTATATGTTCCTGCATTAGTTTGATTATATCCACTTAATGTATATCCCGTTCCACTTGTTACACTTGTTAATTGTTGCTGTTGGCCTGTATATGTTCTTGCAACGCATAAACTATTTGTTGGTATTGTTGCTAAATTAACTATAGTTGCAGTATATGTTTTATTTGTTGCATTATTATAATTTGTTGTATCAGTAGGTACAAATGATACTATTATTGCACTTGTTCCTGCTGCTATACCTGTTACAGTTTCTGTTTTTTCTGTATTTGGTGATATTTTTGAATTTGTTACAGGTGATACTGTTGCAACTGATGGTGTTTCCGATGTATTTGTAAATGTCCCCTCTACATTTGCTTTTTCTGTAAATGTAAGTGTGCTTCCTGCCCCTACTGTCCCTGATGTTGCTGACAATGTTATCACTGGTGTTGCTTTGGATATTGAACATTGAAATGTTTTTGTTCCTGTTGTATCATCACTCCATCTATTATACCCTGATGATAGCGTTGCAGAAATTGTATATGTTCCTGCATTAGTTTGATTATATCCGCTTAATGTATACCCTGTTCCACTAGTTGCACTTGTTAATTGTTGTTGTTGACCTGTATATGTTCTTGCAACGCATAAACTATTTGTTGGTATCGCAGCTGAACGTATTACAGAAAATGATTCAGATGAAATTGTTACATTATTACCTGCATTATTAATAACATTTATCCATAAATAATGATTACCTACTCCTAAAGTTGCAGTTATATCTTCTTCATTTGTAAATGTCTTCCATGAAGAAGGAGCAGTAGTATTAGAATCACCCCATGCATATTGTAATACTTTGATATCACTACTTGTTTTGCTTACAGTTACTTTTGAGGATACACTTACAGTATTAGTACCTGATAAATTATACCTTCCTCCATTTGGAGAAAATCCTACGGTTGGATTACTTTTATCTATTTTTACAATATAAGTTTCAGAAGAAGTATTTAAGGCATTATCAGTAGTAGTTACCACAATATTATACGTTCCCGTTGTTGTTAAAGTTATTGCTTCACTTAAATTTTCTCCACCATTAATAGAATAAGTCGTTGATTTATGTCCACTTAAATCATCTGTTCCATTATTTACAGCGATATATACTGATTGATTTGTCCATGTATCATTTATATAATTTTCACCCGATTGTGAAACTAATTTCATTGTTAATGTTCCAACACTTGGAGCAACACTGTCAACATAACCTATATTTTGATTGGCATTCTTATAACTTGTACCATCAAATACCCTTGCTACTACACTACCATTTGTTGTAAAATTAACACTCTCATTTTCACCAGAAGCAACAATCCAAGTATTTAAAGGTAATAATGTTCCATTACTACTTGTTACTTCTCCATCTAATATTTTATACTCATATCTTGAATATCCAGTTGGATAGTTAATAGTTACATCCTTATCGTGTTGCCAAACACCAGGTTTTTCTACTATAAATGTTGGAGTTTCCATTGATGGTACTAAAGAATTAAAGCTACCTACTCCAATCATTCCTGATCCATTTGTACAACGTGCTTCATACGAATATTCTCGACTCTCTGTTAATTCAGTAAATATATATTCGTTATTTAAACCATTATCAATCCAATTACCGTTTGGCAATAGCCTAAACTCATATTTATTTATACCAGATTCTGGGTCAGAACAAGTTGCATAAATATAAGCTTTATTAGTTGTAGATTTTTCACTATCATAACCTAATATAACTGTTGGAGCTGTTGTATCAATAGTACTAATAACAAGTGTATCTCCATTTTTATATTCTCCAGTGTCACCAACACGTGAAGTTAAACTTCCATTAGTTATAAATACAAGATTTTCTCTTAACGTATTAGATGCTATCCAATCACTTGGGCCAGTTATTCTTTGATCACCTAACATTATTGTTCCCTCTAATAATTTAAATTCATAATCACTATACCCTTCTGGATATAGAATAGCGACATTTTTAGATGTTGTATATTCATGTTCTCTTTCTACAATATATGTTGGGCCTAATAAGCTAGAAGCATCTAAATATAAGTCCTCAACATATGTATAAATATACTGATTATTACTAGAATCATACTCAATAAGAACTCCACCATTTAAATTTACACCAGTATTAGGATTTTTTATTTGTGAATCATTTAATTCACCTTTTGCCATTAAATCTCTAACAGAAATATATCCCTTTTTACCTGTATCAGGCAACTTTATATTATTTTGAACTGCATATTTTTGCGCTGCCTTTTCAATAGTTGAAATTTGAATATCATATGAAGAACTTTTAGTATCATTTAAAATACCCGATATATTAGGTATTATCAAAAGAGATATTAAAGCAATTACTACAATAGTTGCTAAAAGTTCTACTAATGTAAAGCCATCTTTCTTTATTTTAAATAAACTATACATAAACATCTCTCCTATCAAAATATATTTATATCTTCTAATTCATCTTTAAATTTATATAACTTAGCTGGTCTCCCATTTTTATTATTATTAATTGTTCCTGTTTCCTCTATAAACCCACATTTAATAAATTTTTTTCTAAAATTCCTTCTATCAAAGTTCTTACATAATAATCTCTCATAAGTGCTTTGAAGTTCAGATAAAGAAAAAGAATCTGGAAATATTATTTTTAAATTTTTTAAATTCATCAAACAATTTTTTAATTTCTTAGAAGTTTCCCTGATAACTAATTCATATTGATAAGCCATTTTAGGTATATCATTTATTGGGAACCACTCATAACTAATTTTATCATTTAAATTTTTCTTAAACTTTAACATATTTATTAATCCTAAATAAGATATTACAATACTATTTTCATCTGATTTAGCATCAATATTACTCAATATACAAACCTGATCATAAAAAACATCACTAAGATTTAAATTTTCATATATAATATATTCTAAGGCTTCATTTACATTTTCCTTATTTTTTAATATTTTATAAGGTAAAATCCAATGTCCTTTATAAGGTTCATCAGCATTTTTTATAAGCAAAGTTTTTATTACACCATCTTCTATTGAAAACAAACAAAATGTAATTTCGATAATATTTAAATCATCTATAGATTTTTCTTTATTTAATTCATCTATAAGCTCATCAAATTCATCAAGTTCTTTTGTTTTTTTGGATACAGTTCTATATTCTTCAAACATACCTTTTCACCTTAGCATATCTATAAAGTAATTTTATTATAAATGACAAATTTTGTCAATTAATTTTTATCTCACTATTTAATTATAAAATAAAAGTAATATATCCAAAATTTGAATATATTACTCTAATATTTATAATCCCAAATATTTTTTAGAAATGTCTATAATTCTTTCAAATTCACTTATCAATCTTTCAAAAGTAAATTTAACAATCATGTTATTTTTTTTAATACTATCTTCTATTTCCCCTGATAATTTAGATAACTCCATAAATCCTAAATATTTAGCATCTACTTTTAAAGTACGAACAATATTAAGACATTTTGAAAGAACATTTTCATCGCCATATTTTTTTAATTCCTCTAAAGTGCTATAAGAATCTTCTATAAATATTTGTAGTGACTCATCATATGTACTCATTCCCTTTAATAATTCTGTTGCGCTTTTTACATCTACATTATTTTTAATTAAGAAATTCTTATTTTTATAAAACTCATCCTCAGTATCTTTAGTTTCTGATATTTCTTTTTCTATCTCTTGCATCATAAACTCATTAAACATATCCTCTGATATAGGTCCAAATGAATCTATATCAAAATCATACTCATCATCATCAAATAAATCACTTAAAATTCTAATTAATTCTGATTTTTCTATAGGCTTTTCTAAATAATCATTAAAACCTAAGTCCATATATTTTTCTCTTATTCCAATAGATGTATTTGCAGTTATCGCTATAACGGGAATATTAAAACTTTCTAATTCTTTTAGGATTTTAAAAGTTTCGACACCACTCATTTCAGGCATTATATCATCCATTAATATTAAATCATAATTATTTCCATCTTCTATATTTTTTATTGCTTCTATCCCACTTTCCACTTCAACGGTTTCAATATTAAATGTTTTAAGTATTCTTGAAACAACTTTTAAATTAATTCTATCATCATCAACAATAAGGGCACATTTACCAGAATAATTATTATCTCTAGGTTTTATTTTTTCTTCTAACTTAGCTATTTCATTAATAAGTGGAGTATCCTTAAGAACTATTTTTTGACTTATATAAACATCTATTTTTGTTCCATTTTCACTCTTAATTGAAATTTTTCCACCCATCATATCTACAAGGCTTTTAGTAATAGCAAAATTTAGACCTGTAACTTCAATTGTAACATTGCTTTCCTCATCAAAATTTTCAAATCTGGTAAATAATCTATTAACTTTTTCAGGTTCAACTACAGTATCTGTACTTTCTATTGATATTTTTAATTTACTAAATTCATCTTCATTAACACATGAAACGTCAAATTTAACAGTCCCTTTTTTCGAACAATCAATAACATTATTAAGTAAATTAGTTGTTATTTGTTTTACTTTACTAATATCACCGTGTAAAGTAAATGGAATATCTTCTGAAATATTAGTTTCTAAATCAATATTTTTTTCACCTATTCTAGGTTTTGTAAAAGAAGCAATGTTTTCAAATACTTCAACCGGATTATAATCTGATTCTGATATCTCCATTTTATTTTCTTCTATTTTTGAAATATCAAGTATTCCATTTAAAGTACCAAGTAAATTTTGCCCAGCAAGCATTATATAATTTGCATCTTTTTTAGCATCTTCTAATGTTTCTTCTTGATTAATACATTCCGAAAATCCAATAATAGAATTTAAAGTTGTTCTTATTTCATGGGACATACTAGATAAAAAATCAGTTTTAACTTCACTAGCTTTTTGAGCTTTTTCTCTAGCTTTCTCTATTTCTTGAATAGAACTAAAATCTAAATTATCTATACAAAAGAACATAATAATTGTAGAAATAACATATACAAAATTTATAACCCATACTCCTGGTAATATCGCATTAAGTCCAAAACTGAAAAGACCAAATAATACAAATACTAACATAGGTATTATCTTTTTATTTAAAATTCTTTTTATGCCAACAATAAATAAAACTATACTAGCTATATAAGATGTTATAACAAAAGAAGTGCATACACTAATAGAAAGTCCAGATAATTTTATAACTAAATCTTCTTTAACGATATCTATTGGTAGTACTAAACATAATATACTTACAATTAACGATATAGAAACAAATATAATTTTAATATTTTTTTTATTTTCAATATTAAATAATATATTTAAAATATAGAATATAAATATACTTGGTATAGTTACAAGATATGCAAAAAATAATTTATAAACTATATTTAAAACTATACCACTTACACCGCTCATTCCCAAAGCTATACCTAATATACTTAAAGTTGTTCCAATTAAATTGATAACTAAAAGAAGTGATAAAGTTTTGTTTTCTAAATTGTCAATTCTTTTTTTACTATAAAATACTATTATAATTAAGATCAAAAATATCAATGCTGAAATACTAAAAAACATATTGTACATATTCTTCACCTGTTTCCTTAAGATTATAATATCATATTTATTAAAACAAAACTAGACATTTTTTTGTCAATCGAATAAATGGTTTACATAATACTTACAATCTATACTCAAATTCAAAGTCTAATATTCTAATAGTATCTCCTTCTTTAGCCCCAAGTTCTCTTAACTTATCATCAACACCCATTTTCATTAAACGATTAGAAAATCTAAGTACTGCTTCATCTGAGGAAAATTTAGTCATTTTAAGAAGTTTTTCTACTCTTTCTCCTTTAATTAACCATGCATTATTTTCTTTTATTATAGTAAACGGTTCCTTTTCTTCAAATTTATATAAAACATGATTTTCATATTGATTTTCTTTTATAATAGATTTCTTAGGAATATTATCTAGCATATCAGCAAGTACATTTATAATTTTATTAATGCCATCCCCATTAATTGCAGAAATCTCATATACATCTACATTAACACGTGACTTAAATTCTTTTAAATTTTCATTTGAAAGAGGCATGTCCATTTTATTTGCAATAACAATTTGTGGCTTTTCTAATAATGATTCATTATAACTTTTAAGTTCATTATTTATTGTTATATAATCTTCGTAAGGATCCGTTCCCATTGCTCCACTCATATCAATTATATGCGCTATTACTCTGGTTCTTTCAATATGTCTTAAAAATTGATGACCTAAACCATGTCCTAAGGAAGCACCCTCTATTAAACCAGGTAAATCAGCAACAACAAACGATCTATTATTACTTGCACCTACAACTCCTAAATTAGGACTTAATGTAGTAAAATGATATGACGCTATTTTAGGTCTTGCAGAAGATATTTTAGAAATAAGAGTTGATTTCCCAACACTTGGCATTCCAACTAATCCAACATCTGCTAAAAGTTTTAGTTCTACTTTAACTTTTCTTATTTCACCCGGTTCTCCATTTTCAGCAAAATTAGGAGCAGGATTGGATTGAGTTTTAAATGCAATATTTCCTCTTCCACCTCTTCCACCTTTAGCAATTATTGCTTTGCTTTCCTTATCAACTAGATCAGCTATTACAAGACCAGTATCAATATCTGTTACAATAGTTCCAGGTGGCACACTAATAACAACATCCTCTGCATTTTTACCATGCATTCCTTTGCCTAACCCGTTTTCGCCTTTATCACCACGTATAAGTTTTTTATACCTTAAATCTAAAAGTGTATTTAAACCTTCATCAACCTTAAATATAATATCAGCGCCTTTTCCACCATTACCACCAAAAGGACCACCCATTTCAACAAATTTTTCTCTTCTAAATGCCATACAACCATTTCCACCACTACCGGCTTCTAGTGCTACTATTACCTCATCTACAAACATTAAATATTCCTCCTTTAAAGTTAAGTTCATTAAAAAAATAATACCATATTGTTTATATATAATCAAATACTATAGAAAAAATGGAATATAAATTTTATATTAATTACCATTTATCATTTTAATTATGCCATCTAATATATTTTTGTTATCAATTAAATTAATTCCAAAACATTTTTTACCTAAATCTTTAAAACTTGAGCCACAATGATATAATAATTCTTTACCTGCATAATTATCTATTACAATTATTTCTGATTTACTTTTATTTAAGATATCTATGAGTAATGAATATGCATCATATATTTGTCCCTCAAAAAATATAAAATTTATTTTTATTTTTTCTTCAAATTTAGAAAATGTCTCTTCTATTAAGTTTATTTTTTTATCATGGTTTAAAACTAAGTTATTAATATATTTTTGTTCTATTAAATTATTAGAAATATATTTTCTCATTGAAACAAAAGCATTCATAATAGATATACTCATTTCAATAGAAATATCTGAATGTAAAACTGTTGATAACATGGCTATCCCTTGTTCTGTATAAACATATGGCAAATTTCTATTAATACTTCTCATATCAATTTTTGAAATGCCAGATTGGCATTTCAAATTAATAAATTCTTCCCTTGTTAGTTGAAAACAAAAATCAAGTGGAAAACGTTTTATATTACGAGTTCTTGCTCTATTTAAATTACCTGTTGAACATGCATATAATTTAGCTAAATCACTATCTAACATAACTTGTTTACCTCTTACTTCATAAATCATGTCTTCTATTTTAATTTTATTAATTGTTTCAATCCCATTCATTTTTTCCTCCAAAAAAAGTATACTTATTTAAATAAGTATACTCCGAATAGATATATTTTTCTTGCACAAAATATAAATTATCGTCCTAAATTTTATTTATCAACCTAATAGCAAGTCAATTGATATATAAATTATATCATAATATTTTTAATAAATCTATCACATATTTTTATTAAAAATCATTAATTTATATAATCAGTCTCTTAACGTTTTGCTTTCTTTCTTCAATTATTTTATTTTTAGCATATGTAGTATGCGCAAAATTTTCCCATCCTTGCTTTAAATAGATAGGTAAATCATTTGATATTATACTCACAATCTCATAATTTTTTAATTGATAATTAAGGGGAACATATTTTCCATCTATTGTTGCACCACCCATAGTCTTACCTACATTATCGCCTATTTTATAAGCAAGATCAATAGGTGTTGCTCCCTTTGGAAGTTCATATATTGCACCATTTACAGTGTACACATAAACTTTATCAGAAAATAACTCTGCTTTTACCTGATTTACAAAATCCATATTATTTTTAAATGATATATCTATTTCATCTAAAGATTTAAGAAATTGAGATTTTTCTTTAAGCTCTTTTTGCATTTTATATCTTGCATCACCTTTATTTAAATCCCAATATGTAGCTAAACCAAATGATGCAACTTTATCCATATCAAATGTTCTAATTTGTACCTGAACAGGTTTTCTTCCAAAAACTGTTGTATGAAGCGATCTATACATATTACACTTTGGATTACATATATAATCTTTAAAATTATTATTAATAGGATGATAATTTTTGTGAATTATTCCTAAAGTTATGTAACAATTATCTATTTCATCTACCATTATCTTTAATGCATGTAAATCATGCATATCATTTAATGTATGTCCAGTATTTAAACTTTTATAAATACCATATATATTTTTTATTCTTATTTTAATTTCATTTGGAATATTTTTATTATCTAACATTGATTTTATATTATATAACATTTCTTCTAAATATGATTTACTAGATTCTTCTATAACTTCTCTGTCTTCTTCTATTCTTCTATATTCATCAGGATTTAAATATTTAAATGATAAATCTTCTAATTCATTTTTAATTCTATAGGCACCTATATAATAAGCTAATGGTACGAAAATTTCTAAAGTTTCGGTAGAATTTTCCTTTTGTTTAAATTCACTTTTATATTGCAAAGTTCTCATATTATGGAGTCTATCTGCAAGTTTTATTATAATTATTCTTACATCATTGCTAATGCCTTTTATAATTTTTCTTGTGTTTGCAAGACTTTCATCCTGTTTAGAAGAAAAATTCATTTTAGCAAGTTTTGTTACACCATCTACAAGATTTGCAACATCGTCATTAAATTCATGTGCAATTTCCTCTTTAGTTATATTAGTATCTTCTAATGTATCATGCAAAAGCCCAGCACATAAAGTATCTCTATCTGCATGCATTTCTGAAAGTATATAGGCAACATTTAAAGGATGCATTATATATGCTTCTCCACTTTGTCTAAATTGCCCTTTATGTAAATTATAAGCAAGTTCATAGGCTTTTTTTACTATTTCTACTTCATCAGGATTATATTCTCTCACCTTTTCTATAAAGTCTTCAAATGTAATATTTTCCATAGCCATACCTCCATACAAAAAATAGTAAACTCATTTAAATATTTCTGAATTTACTATTTATTATAATAAAAATATCCACAAAAGCGGTATATGAAAAATCATTTTCTAAATAATTTAAATTAAATGATTTAATCATAACCACCACTTCCTTAATTTATTAAATAACACTTTTTTTAAAATTTGTCAATATTTTATTACCTCACCTGTAATAGTTTTATGATAATATCAGTATAGTTAGTTTTTTGAAAATGTCAGTAAATTAATTTATAATATTTCTCCAAAAAGGAGAAAAAAATGAAAGGAAGTGTAATTTTAAATCAAAAAGAACAAAGACTAAAACTATTACAGTAATTACATAAAAAGCTTGATTTTTTTAGGCTTTATGTTAATATATATCACTAGGGGGAAATATAAATGAATTTTATTAAATCTTTAAAAGAAAAAATAGAATGGCATTCATATAATGAAACTAGAAAAAATTATATATATGAATCTATTTCTGACTATGGAAAAATTGTTGAAGAAAATGATAAGATAATATGTTACGTTACTCAAGACAAAGCATCCCATAGATTACATTGTTTAGGAATGCAAAATTCAGCATATGAATTAAAAAAATATAATTTAGATAAACCAATATATTATATTTTTAATGGAATTAGATTTAAAAATTTAACTACATTAGAAACTCATTCTCATAATATTCATGTTATATTTAAAAATTGTACATTTGTTAATGGTCTTAAAATAGTTTATGCCGATGATGTAACTTTAGAAGATAATAAATATATAAGTTCTAATAATAATACATATACATCATTTTATAGTTTTATATATCCTTTTATTGATTGTGCTGCAGATAAATTAACAATTAAAAATGATAGCTTCATAGATAATTGTTACTTAAAACATTGTAAAGAAATAAAATTTGGAATAAATATAAAAGCCCAAAAATTATGTATAATAAATTCAAATATGCGTGCAGAAAATAAAGGTCAAATATGCATTAATGCATCTAATTTGGATGTGTCTAACTCTACTATCGAAGGACCTGAAATATATATTGATTCAGATAATATTTCATTTGAAAAAATTTTATTAAAATCTGAAAAAGGAGTTATTATTGAAAATAAAAATTATGATTTCGATTTAAACTTTGAAGCTTCTTCTCCATATATTATCTATAATGGTATTGAAATGATAAAAAATGGTTTACTAATAGTTAACAAAGAACAATTAGATTTATATAAAAAAAGACAAAAATTACTTAGTGTACTAAAAAATATCAGAAATGAATGTAATAATATCTATGATGATGAAGCAAAAAAAATACAAGATGATTTTTATCAACAACAAGTAATTAAAGCAATTAAAAAATGATTTTAGATAAAATACTCTAAATCATTTTTTATTTGTAAGAATTTTTATAAATTTTCATCTACTATTTCTAATTCTATTTTAGAAATTTTATAGTTATCTTTAACTTCATTCATCTTTAAATCTTTAATAAATAATGTCGCTTTAAAATCTTTAATAGATTTATTAATAGCGTCTTCTAATTCCTTATTAACATTTAGTTCAAGAGTTTTAATAGGAGTTTTAAGAGAAACATTATTATTAGTTTTTTCTCCTCTTGCTTCACTTATAATATCAATAATTTTATTTCCATTTTTAATTTCATCAGAAAATCTAAAATCTAATGATTTAATTAAAGTTTTATGAATAGATTTTTCATCATGATATAATTCTTGATAAATTTCCTCTGTTATAAAAGGGAAGTAAATACTAAAATCTTGTAATAATTTATAAAGTAATATATATATTGTTTTTTGCCCAGAATATCTGGCTTTTTCTCCAAATTCCTCAGGTCTATATAATCTATGTTTAACAATTTCAATATAATTATCACAGAAATTCCAGAAAAATTTTTCTATTAAATTTAAAGCAAGACCTACTTCATACTCATCTAGGTATTTTATGAATCCTTCTTCCATTTCTCTAAAACTTCCTAATATCCATTTATCAATATATTCAAAATCATCAAATTCTTTATCTACATAATCCTGTAAATGCATTTCTATAAATTTAGAAACATTCCATATTTTAGTAACCAGTTTACGTCCCCTTTGTAAAGTTTCTTCACTATATACTATATCTGTACCAAGTCTTCCAGTTCCAGCCCAGTAACGAATAACATCTGCAGAATATGTATTTATTAAATCAATAGGTTCAACTTTACTATTACCTTTACTTTTACTAATTTTCTCTCCCTTACTTGCCATAACAAATCCTGATATCATTACATTATCCCATGGTCTAATTCCAAAGTGGTAAAAGCTTTTTACTATAGTATAAAAATCCCAAGTTCTAATAATTTCAGATGCATTTGTTCTAATGCTCATTGGTTTTAAGAAAGATTCATAATTATCAGTTTCCCCATATTTCATATTAATTAAAGGTGTAATAGAAGAAGTTGCCCATGTATCCATAACATCTGTTTCAGGAATAAAATCAGTTGAGCCACATTTAGGGCAACAATCTATATGAGGCTTATCTACTAATGGATTTACTGGTAAATCTTTTGAGTCCGCAAAAATAGGTTCACCACACTCTTTACAGTACCATACTGGAAATGGAACTCCAAAATATCTTTGTCTAGATATACACCAATCCCACATAATATTATTTACCCATTCATCATATCTAGTATGCATATAATCAGGATACCACTTAATCTCATTACCAATACGTAAGAAGTCTTCCTTGTGATTCATAATGTCAATAAACCATTGCTTCATTACAGCATATTCTACTTCTTTTCCACATCTTTCATGGGTTTGAACCTCATGTTCAAGTTCTTCTACTTTTACAACAAATCCAGCCTCAGTTAAATCTTCTATTATTTGTTTTCTAGCATCTTTTATTTTCATCCCACCATAATTAGGAATATTGTCAATAATACGTCCATCAGTTGTAAATATATATTTTAATGGTAAATTATACTTTTTCCACCACTCAATATCAGTTTGATCTCCAAATGTACAACACATAACAATACCTGTTCCTTTAGATGAATCAACCTTTTCATCTGCCATAATTGGAACATCTATATTTATTATTGGAATATGAGCAGTTTTTCCAATTAACGATTTATGTAATTCATCATTTGGATTTACAAAAACTGAGACTATAGCTGGTAATAGCTCAGGACGAGTTGTCGCTATTGTAAATTCTTCATTTGTTTCTACTGTTTTAAAATTAATATAATTAAAAGTTGTTTTAATTGTCTTAGTTTCAAGTTCTGCTTGCGCAATTGAAGTTAAACATTCATTACACCATAAAGCCGGGCTTTCCCTATGATAACAATGTCCTTTATGTGCTAAATCCAAAAATGATGCTTGACTAATTTTAATAGTAGATGGACTTACTGTTTTATAATGAATATTCCAATCTGTACTTACACCCATTTTACTAAATAATTCTTGAAATTCAGATTCATATTTATCAGTTGTTTCATAACACAACTTAGAAAACTCTTCTCTTCCTATTTCATGTGCTCTTTTGCCCTGTTCTTTTTCTACTAATCTTTCACTTGGAAGACCATTATCATCAAAACCAAATGGGTAAAAAATATTATAACCTCTTAGTCTTTTATATCTAGCTATCATTTCGGTTTGAGAATATGAAAATATATGACCTATATGAATTTTACCATTTACAGTAGGTGGTGGTGTATCTATAGAAAACACTTCTCTTTTATCAGGAATAAATTCATATATTTTATTTTCCTTCCAATAATTTAACCATTTTTGTTCTTTAAGATTTGCATCATATTTTTTATCTAACATAATAAATTTTCCTTTCTAATTTGTAGACCCAATAGACCCTACTCTAATATTTGTTATTTCTTTTTCATTATCTACAGTTAAAAACTTCATAAATATTCCTTGACATATTTTATCCCCTATATGAACTTCATAGTCCTTATCGCCTTCATTTTGAAGTTTAACCCATATGTGCCCTTCATTATCTATATTATTATAATAATCTGCATCAATAATGCCTACTTGATTGCACATTCTAATATTATATTTAAAACCTTGACTACTTCTAACAAATAAAAATAAAACTTCATCATCATTCATATTTGCTTTTATACCTAATGGTATTTTTTTTATTTCATTTTGTTTTAAAGTAAAATCTATAATAGATATAAAATCATATCCTGCACTTTTTTTAGTACTTCTTTTAGGAGTATCATATTTTTTATATAATAAAACATCATCTTTTATATCTTTTTTAAATTGTTCATAACTTATTTTTTCAAAATATCTTCCCATAAAAATCTCCCTAAAAATAAAACGGATAAACTTTAATCCTAAAGGACGAGTTTACCCGTGGTACCACCTTAATTTATAAATAAAATATTTATACACTTATACATTTAACGCATGTTAATCGTTTTATCCTACTCTTATTTCAGATAAACAGCTCCTAAACTACCTTCTATTATAAGTCTTTTAAGAAAAACTTTCAGCTAATGTTTTTCCTCTCTAATAACGCTTATAATATACTCCTTTTATTCATTGCCTTTAAAAAATAAATTTATCTTATTTATAAGTATATGATAACATAAAACTACTTATCAAGCAATACTTTATTTAATTAGATAAATTTATTAGTTTAATATTTTTTACATATTATTTTTGAATCTTCCACAATTTCCTTGCTTTCTTCTTTTTGTAATATCATTTGTAAATCTTTTGTAAGAATACATGCTTGACCAACTTTATTTGAATTTGAAATAATATCTAAATAAATTCTTGCTAAATCAAATCTTTTTTTAGATAAAGTTTCATAGAAACTTTTTATGTATTCTGAAATATCAAATTTAAATTTTTCACGACTAATATAGCTAAGATAAGCCATTGGTTTTAAAAATGAAAAATCTTGTTCTATTAAACTAATCTTAATTAAATCAACTATTAAAAATTCATATTTAGATTTATTTATGCTTTTTAGATATTTTTTTAAGTTTATAGAAAAATTATCTAAATCTTCATTTAATAAATATGTAGTTAAATCTAAAAATGTAACTTTTAATGTATTATTCCCTTGTCTTCTATTAATAGTTTCTTCCTTTTTTTGCTCAATTAACTCTATTATATTAGTAAGCAAAATATTTAAGTAATTTGAATTAGGATTTAAATTTTTACTTTCAAAATATTTAATATTTAACTCTAAAGCAAGATCATAATTTTTTCCATCAATTGCATCATACATATCATCAGTTTCAAAAATTTCTACTTTAGGTATATTGTTTGTATTTTTAATTTTTAATATATCAGAAGATAATGTTAAAATATATTCTTCATTAATACCTAAGCATCCTTTTTCTTGCATTTCTTCTAAATATTGGGTAATTTCACTATAGCTTTTATTATATAATAAGGTACCTATGTTTTTTTGTATTGTTGAAATAATTCCAATTGATTGTGTTAATAATGTATATATAATTACATCTGAAACATTAAGTTCTTCCTTACTTTTTAATTCATTAAATTGAAATAAAGCTAATTTAAATTTTTTATTGAAACATGATAATCTAATTTTATTTCTTTTTTCTATTTCATTATATCTTTCATCATTAAAATCTATTTTTATATCTTTATATTTAAAAAATTTTACATATTGTTTATATTTTTCTGGAATTTCAGTTATTATATTTAATAAATATAAATAAAAATTATTATCTGAGTCATAAAATTTATTATTAATATTCATTAATTCTTCAAAATAAATAAACGCCTTTTTATAATTTTCATCTTGTATAGCAAGTAAAAATAAATAATTACATGTATCTATATTATTAGAATCTATTTTATAACATTTTTCAAAACAAGTAGTTGCTTTATCGTATTCCTTTTTAGAAATAAGTTCTTTACCATAATTAAATAAATCTTTTAAACTACAACCATCTAAATCATTAATTAATAAATTATTGTTATTTAAATTTTCCTCTATCATTTTAACTACTACCTTCATTTCTTTTAAGCATTAATTTTTTACTAGTTGACATTTTCTCCATATCAAATTCATCTGATAATAAAACAGGATACATTGTTATTATATCTTTAGTTCCTATTAAAGTTGAAACACATAAATCATATGTTAAATTATCTTCCTTAAATCCTATAGGAAAATCCAATTTAAATCTATACATATCAGAAAGTTCAAAATGATTAGCATTTATAGTCTTAATTTTTTCTCTAGCAATTTCTAACAAATCTTTTAAATCAATAGTTTCCAGAAAACATCCATCATTAAATTGTTCTTTCTGATTCTTATGCATTTTTATATGATTTAGTAATACTTCATCACTAGAATTAAATAACCTACTAATTGTATATTTATTTTCTAAATTGTCGAAATTATAATCTTTTAATTCCCCTAAAAAATACAAAGTATATGTATACATAATATCATAATGTGCCAATAATTTTGGAGTTAAAGTTGACTCATCTATTGATTTTAATAATCTATTTGCTTCATCATATCTTTTTTCTAAAAAATTTAAGCAAACTAATCCAAACATAGCCTGTACATAAAATTTTTCATTTAAACATAGAGTTTCATACATATTTCTAGCAATATCATAATCTGCAGTTTGTGTATATAATTTTGTAAGGGAAATTAATGCTTTATATTGAAAACTTGGATCTTTCATACATTCACTATAATATTTTTTACTTCTTTCAAAATTATATTCTATATTTTCAAGTAATCCATAATAAAACTTAATTTCTGTCGAATGTATTTTACTATTATTTAATATATTCCTTACTCTTGCATATTTTCCTTCTTTTATGTCAATTTTAACTAGTTTTATGCGTGCTTGATTACAAAAATCTCCATTTTTTTTGCACAAATATTCGAACCTTTTTCTTGCAGAAGCATAGTCATAGCTATTTAAAAATATCATTGCTTCATTATAAATTTTTGATTCATTAACCATAATTTTATCCCCCTTACTCTTTTAGTTTAATTTTTTTTGCATCACTACTATTGCATCATCAATAAATTTATTTATTTTTTCTTTATAAAGTAATAATACCTTCTTTGTTATCTCATTTACTTCGCTTTCATCTATTCCTAAGAAGTTAGCAATTGATTCTGTAGAAAAATATTTATCATCAATATAACCTAGTTTTAAACAAATTATAAGTGCTTCTTTAGGAGTTAATATATTTAACATTTCTTTAAAAGATGTTGATTTTATTAACTCTAACATTTTAATATAATCTTCTTTTTCTAAATTTAAAACTTCTTTATTTTTAGAACTATCTTTTAAATTAATTGGTATAGATTCTTGAACTTGATTATTAATTACTTCATTTTCACAAGATTCTTCTATATTTATTTTAATCTCATTTAAGTCATTAGTTTTAATTTTTGTTCTGTCCTTACTCGTTTCATAGTTATCTACCTTTATCAATCTTCTCATCTTTGGAAGTAAATTAGCATAAAATTTTGCACTTTCTTTTTTTCCAAACTTTGGATCAGTTTTTGGATTATCTAAATCATTTCCATTTCTTAAATCAAACCAAGTTTTCTCTTCTTCAGTTAATTTACTAATAACCCTACTATTAACTAATTCTTTGTCATAACAATTTAAAAGTTCATATACTGTTCTTAGTCTTTTATGTTTACCTTGCTTAATTTCTTTCTCATTTTTATTTGCTTGTTCATTAATTACTTTATTTTCAGAAGGTTCTTCTACATTTACTTTATCTTCAACTGCATTTAATTTATCAGTTTTAATTATTGGTCTACTTTTATAATTATCTACCTTTATCATTCTTTTCATTTTTTGAAGCAAATAATCATTAAATCTTACTTTCTCATCTTTTCCAAACTTTGGATTTGGTTGTGGATTATCTAAATCGTTTCCATTTCTTAAATCAAATAAAATTTTCTCTTCTTCAGTTAATTTACTAATAACTCTTCTATTAACTAATTCTTTGTCATAACAATCTAAAAGTTCATATACTGTTCTTAATCTTTTATGTTTATATTGTTTAGTTTCCTTCTCATTTTTATTTACTTGTTCATTAATTACTTTATCTTCAACATTTTCCATTTCATCATCTTCTTCTCTTTCATAAATATTTCCTATAGATTTATATAAAGCATGTTGCAAATTCCCTGTTAGAATTTTAGAAAAACCTAACTCATTTGAATTTTTAATTATATTTAAATATATATTTGCTTCGTCTAATCTATCTTCTTGTAAAGTTTCATAAAAATCTTTTATATATTCCGAAATATCAAATATAAAATCTTTACTATTTATTTCGTTAATAATACTTAATACTTTTGTGAATTTATCATCTTTTTCTATTACACTTATATTAATCAAATTACGTATTAATGGTTCATATTTGATTTTATCAATACTATTTAAGTATTTATTCAAAGTTATAAATGCATTATCTAAATCTCCTTTATCTAAATATTTAATAAAGTCCATATAACTATTTCCTCCTTCATTTATCTGTGTTATAGCGTAAGAGTTCTCGCTAATATTATTACTTTGTGTACTACTATCTTCATCTTTATCAGTAATTTCATCATACATATTTTCACTATTCAAATTGTTTGAGTTTACTTGTTTTAAAACTTCTTCCATTTCTGGAATTAAAACATTATAAAAATAATTTTTATCATTTTCATTAAAACATTTATCCGTTATAGCAAGTTCTAAATCATTTCCATAGGTTTCTTTTATAAAATTTTTACTTTCTTCTTTTAATAAATCAATTACAACATTAGTTTGATTTTTTATACATGGTAAAATATCATATACTGTGTGTAGTTTTCCACATTTGTTTTCATAATAATTTATATTATTCGTGTTGAATTCTCCTTTTGTTTTGTTATTTTGTTTATCATAATTTTCTAATTCATCTTTCATTAATTTTAAATTTTTACTTATTATTCTACTCACATAGCTTCGAGAAATGTTTAATTTTTTCCCAATTTCTCTATGATTTAATTGTTTTCTATTATCTAAACCAAAATATAGCTTCATAATCTCTTTATCTCTATCTTTAAGTTTATCTAAAATAGTAAACATTTCTTTTATTTCTTCTTTATTTTCGATATTAAAAATAAACTCTTCAGATTTATCTTCTAACACATCTTCGATAGTAATATTTTCTTCTTCATTTATAAATTCATTTATGCTTATACCATTTATATATTTATTATATTTTCTAAAAGACATGAATAATTCATTTGTAATACATTTCGATGCATAAGAGGAAAATAAAATATTCTTTTCTATATCAAATGTATCAACACTTTTTATTAAACCAATTAAGCCAATAGATTCTAAATCATCCTTTTCATTAGTTAAAGAAGGATTTTTAAATATTAAATTGCTTACTATTTTTAAAACTAATCTTATGTTATGTTTAATTATCTTTTCTCTAGCTTTAAAGTCCCCATCCTGTTTAAATTTTTCAAATAAAGAATTTAATTCTTCTTTTGATAATTTGTGAGGTAATTTTTGACTATTTAATAAACTCATATTTTATTCCCCACCTTCAACTAATAATTTATAAAAGTTAATATCTATAATATCATATTATAAATATAATTATCAATAATTTTATCTAATTTTGAATAAAAAGACATTAAAATCACTAAAGTTTTAATGTCTAAAATTTTTATTTTTATTATTTTATTTATCAAGCAATACTTTATTTCATCATTTGCTTAATCTCTTCTACTTCAACTTCTACATTTAATCTTTCAAATAAAGGTATTCCTTTTTCTATAACTTTAGTTGATTTCAAAGCCCCATAAGTTGCTGAATCCAAACCTCTATATTTATCTTCTATTCCTAATTGACTTAGTATATTTAAACTTGTATCTGGAATAAATGGACCTATATATATAGCAAATATTCTTAAAGTTTCTACTAAATTATACATTACAGCTTTTAATTTTTCTTTCTCTTCTTCTTTAGCTAATACCCAAGGAGTAGTTTCATCAATATATTTATTAGCCTTTGAAATTACATCAAATAAATGCCCTAAAGAACTACTTACTTTTATACTTTCAAAATCTTTTTTAAACATATCTATTGAACTTTTTAAAAACTCTATTAACTCATCATCATATTCTGTTTTTTCTATATTGTTATCAATAAATCCAACAAAATATTTATTAACCATAGCAATTGTTCTATTAAGTAAATTACCTAAATCATTACACAAATCATAATTATATCTTTCAACAAAACTTTCGGGTGTAAACTCACTATCGGTTCCATAATTCATAGTTTTTAATAAAAAATATCTAACAGCATCTACACCATATTTATCTGCTAAAACATCTGGATAAATCATATTACCCTTAGATTTACTCATTTTTCCATCCTTCATCATAATAAATCCATGAGAATATAATTTTTTAGGAAGGCTTAGCTCTAATGACATTAAAAATATTGGCCAATATATAGCATGAAACCTTACTATATCTTTACCTATTATTTGTATATCAGCAGGCCAAAAGTCTTTAAAATCCTTATCATCTTCCTGCAAATATCCTAAATTAGATATATAATTTGTTAATGCATCTAACCAAACATACATTACATGATTAGGATCATTTGGTAATTTTATTCCCCAATTAAACGTAGTCCTTGATATACATAAGTCTTCAAGTCCTGGTTTTATAAAATTATTTATCATTTCTTCTTTTCTAAATACAGGTTCTAGAAAGGAAGGATTTTCTTCATAAAACTCTAATAATTTTTTTTCATACTTTTTTATATTGAAAAAATAACATTCTTCACTTGTTAAAGTAACTTCTCTACCACAATCAGGACACTTACCATCTGGAGCTTGAGTTTTAGTAAAAAAAGTTTCACATGGTACACAATAAAGTCCATTATAATGTCCTTTATATATATCACCATTTTTATACATTTTCTCATAAATTTTTAAAACTGTTTTTTCGTGTTTTTTATCAGTTGTTCTTATAAAATCATATGGGCCTATATTCATTTTTTTCCACAATTTTTGTGCAGATTCTGCCATATCATCTACATATTCTTGTGGAGTTTTTCCTATTTCTTTAGCCTTTGTTTCTATCTTTAAACCATGTTCATCTAAACCAGTTAGTAATTTAACATTATAACCTTCTAACCTTTTATAACGTGCGATTGAATCTGCTAAAATAGTAGTATAAGCAGTACCTATATGAAATTTACCACTTGGATAATAAATTGGGGTTGTAATATAAAAGTTTTTCATTGTTTCCACCTTTCTCTTAAATAATTATACATTAAAAGTTTAAAAGCACCAATATTTATAAAATTTAGCACAAATTAATTTTATATTAAATTGTTTTTTAATTAATACTATTTTTATTGCCTAAGGTTTTAGCGCTGTTATGGGTAATATATATATTCCGGTTTCTTCATCGATTAAACATGCATCCAAAATTCCTACTATTATACACATAAATTTTGGTTCTTTAATCATATTTTTTTTAAACTTAATTAAGTTTTTTTTAGCTTCATCTACTTGATTAAATCCAAGTTTTATTTCTACTGCAGCATATTCTCCATCTTCAAATTCAAGTATTGAATCAACCTCTAACCCAGAAACATTATCTCTAAAATGATAAAGTTTACCATTCAAATAATTCATATATATATCCAAGTCTCTTTCAACTAAAGATTCAAACATAAAACCAAAAGTTTTGATATCATTTAATAATTTTTCTTGATTTAATCCCAAAATTGCACAAGCTAAAGACGGATCTGTAAAATGTCTTTTAGAAGCTTTACCAACTCTTTCTCTGGAACGATAATTTTCAGTATATGCATACTGATTATCTATTATGTGAAGTCTTTCTAAAGCATCTAAATAATCCTCTACGGTATTACTACTACCTATATTATCATCTATTTCATTTTCTTCAATATCTCTCATCAATGTTTTATTTGAAACAATTGTTGATTCATTTCTTGCTAAGCTTTTTAAAAGCATCATCATTTTTATTTTATCTCTAGTTTTATCGTTATTCATATCAACATCTAAAATATTTTCAATATATTCTTTTGGAATGATACCTGATTTATTACCTTCTTTTGTAATATTACCTGGCCATCCACCACGTACAATTAAATTAGCAAGTTCAGATAATTCTAATTTATTATTATTACAAAATTCCTGAGTCTTATTATACATATCCATTATTGATACCTGCCCTGTCGAATCACCTGATTCATACAAACTCATAGGTTTCATTTTTATCTTTCCTATTCTACCAGCTCCTGAATGTTTTACTTTTTCTTTTTGATCCTTATCAGTTAATTTAGTAGAACATGTCAAAATATAATTCCCCTTTTTAGTAGTTGCATCACATCTATTTCTAACACGATCCCATAAACCTGGTACTAAATTCCATTCATCAATTAATCTAGGTGTCGCTCCATTAAGTGCAAAAGAAGTATCAACCTCTACTTTTTCTCTTACCTCATCATCTGATAAATTAATATTGCTTTTAGAATGATATAATGATGACCAAGTTTTTCCACACCATTTTGGTCCTTCAATAGAAATTGCACCAAATACATCTAAATATAATTCTATTTTTTCATCAACCAATCTTGGTTTATACTCTCTTTTATCAACATCCATTGTTTTCACCTCAAGATAATTATATTATATATTTTTTATAATTGCAACATTAAATGAGCCATTTTTAACAATTTTAGTGAGTGATTTTTAAGTTTTTTAATGAGTTGTTTTTAATTAAAAATCCACTATTTATTTTATTCTTCGTATCTTTTATTATACTAAAACTATTATTTATTTTTTAATATCATAATAAAAAAAGTGAAATAAAATTCACTCTTGTTTTAAAAATTAAATAGTTGGATAAACACTTACCTGTTTTTTAGTCTTTCCAACACGCTCAAATTTTACATAACCATCAATTTTAGCGTAAACTGTATCGTCACTTCCAATACCAACATTAGTTCCTGGATAAATTTTAGTACCACGTTGGCGATATAATATAGATCCACCTGTTACAAATTCTCCATCACTTGCTTTCGCACCTAAACGTTTCGCTATTGAATCACGACCATTTTTAGTTGAACCTTGCCCTTTTTTATGTGCGAATAATTGGATATTTAAATTCATTAATTTTAACATGGAAGACACCTCCTTATTTTATTATTTTTACATAGTCTTTATAATCTTTTTCTAACTCTTCTAATAATTCTAACATATTATCTATCAAAGTATCAGTAATATTAGTATGATTTAATATTTCTATTTTTAAAAAACCCTCTTTACTTTCATACTTAATAGAATTATCAAGTCTTATTATTCCATTAATGGTAGTAGTTACTATACTAGAAATTGAAGCACATACAATATCTTTTCCAATTTCATTATATCCAGTATGTCCTATAACCTCTATACTTGTTATATTATTATTATCTTTATTTACTTTTATTTTAGTCATATTAACCTATTGTTTTAATTTCTACTTTAGTGTATGGTTGACGATGTCCTTGAGTTCTATGGTAGTTTTTCTTTTGATTATACTTATAAACTTTTATCTTTTTATTTTTACCATGTTTTAAAACAGTAGCAGTTACTTTAGAACCTTTTAAATATGGTCTACCAACCTCACCATTAGACATAAGCACTTTGTCAAAAACAACATCTTTACCTGCTTCAGCATCTAATTTTTCAATATAAAGTACTGTTCCAGGTTCTACATAATATTGTTTTCCGCCAGTTTCTATAATTGCTTTCATTTTTTACCTCCTTTATAATCTAAGACTCGCCTTTATGGTAATAGAAAATTCTATTTTTAACCTATTTCAGTGCGGTTGTAGAGGAGCTCTACACAATATGAAATTTTACCATGAATTATATTAAAAGTCAAACTTTTTCTTTTAAAATATACCTCTCTGTATAATAAAAATTATCTACATAAAAAATATTTTTGTAGTATTTAAACATTTTTGATAAATTAAGTCCTCTTATTATTTTAGTTTTTTTATAATTAAACACTCCTTCTTTTCTTTCTAGTAAAAACTTTAACATTAAATATTTTGATTTTTTTATATCGTCTATTACTCTTATAGTCAAAAATATTAAGATAAAATAAAACATTAAATTTCTATATAAAAATAAAGGGATTAAAAAACATACTGATATAATCATGGATATTTTATTAGATAATTTAAACGAGAATATAAGATTTAAAATACAGTTTACTATTTTAAATCCATCTAATGGACATATAGGCAATATATTAAAAAGTATTATACTATAATGAAATAAAAATAAATTATTTATATTAAAAGGTTTTAATATAAAATAAAATATTATTTGAAAAACAAACCCCATTATAGCAACAATAAATTCTTCCTTAAATGGTTTATTAATCTTTGTTTCAAAAATAGTAAGAGCTCCAAATGGTAATAAAATTATCTTATTTATTTTCCACTTGTAGTAAGTTCCTGCCACTATATGTCCAAGCTCATGAAACAAAATAATAGATGTAAAAAGAATAAAATCTTTAAAATGACCTGTTATTATAACTATAAATATAAGTATGTAAAAAAATATATGTATTTTAATCTTAGATATAATTTTTGTAATCAATAATATTTCCCTCTTGCTTAAATACTAGGTACATATAATCATTATCTACTTCCCCTATAAAACTACCTTTATTTATATAGTCATAAAGGTTTACTGATATACTTTTTAAATTAGAATACCATACATTTGTGCCGTCCTGTTGTTCAATTATAACAGTATTACCATAACCTTCTTTATCTCCAATAAAAATTACTAATCCTGTTTCTATACATGGCACTAAATAATTGTTTTCTACAGTTATTTTAACTCCATCCATATAGTTTTCTAAATCATTATATGTTAATTTTTCATTAAAAACAGTTTGTTCCCTATCTAAAAATCCAAATAAATTACTAAGAGGCAAAGTCTTTCCAAAATATTTTTCATATAATTTATTAACATATGCAAATGAAAAGTTATCTTCATAAACTTTTTGATGAAATTTTAGCTTTAAACTAGGTTTTGCCTTTAAAGTTATAAGGGTTACAATAGTTATAATCACAACTATTAATGTTTTACTTAAATACTTATAAATTGGTTTTAATTTATCATGCTTGTCTTTTTTTTGCAATTTCTTAATTCTTTTTACATATTCTTCCATATTTTCACCTAGTTAATTATATATTGATATGTTTTTTTTATTACATAATTTTTTAAATAATATATAAACTAAGGAAATAAAAATTATATTAATAATTAATGAACTATATATACTTTTTAAAAGTAGAAACCAGGAAAAATCTATAACTTTTATTAATAATAACAATATAAAGTTAATTATTCTATATAAGACTATATTTAAAATAGTTATTAGTATTACACTTATATAATTATATTTAAATACCCTAAAAAACATAATAATTATATTAAAGCATATAAAATAACTTATTAAATCTATTAAAAACAAGTTACTAAATATTATTCCATGCATTATTCCAATTAAAACTACATACATAATAGATTTTTTCTTATATTTATAAATTATTGGTAAAGTCGAAAATACTAACATAGGAAATAAAATACTATTAAAACTAGATAATATTCCTTCTAATATAAATGATATTATTAATAAAACTATCATTTTCTCTCCAAAATACATACATTAGATATAAGATTATAATTTATTTTAGGCTTTACCTTAACTTTTTTTATTAAATCAAAATTATCACTTTCTATTAATTCTACTATCCCTATATATATGCCTTCTGGAAAATTAGTACCCAGCCCAGCTGTAGTAACTATGTCCCCTATATTTACATTATCTTCTACATTATCTATTATTAAATATCCATTACTATATCCTGATAAAACACCATATACATATCTATCTGACTCAATTTTAACTGTTATTTTGTTGCTAGATGATGATGTTATAAGTTTAACTTCACTTGTTTTATAATTAATTGTATTTATGTATCCTATTAAACCTTCACTAGTAACTACAGCTTCTCCTATTTTTATCCCATCACTTTCTCCCTTATCTATTACTAAGGTGTCATACCAATACCCTAAATTTCTATCTATAATAGTTGCATTTGTTTTATTATAATCACTTAAAGTACTATTTAAACCAAGTAATGATTTAAGGTTATCTATACTACTCCTTAATTCATTATTTTCTATTTTTAAATACTCTAATTCATTAAGTTGCTCTAATAGTTTTTTATTTTCTTGATATAAATCTCCCTTTGTAGTTAGTTCATCTAATTTTTCTTTTGCATAGTCAAATGGAATACTTACATATTTTATTACAAAGGAATATGCATCTTTAATACCGCGTTCAATAAAGGTTAATCTCTTTCTATCCCCAATTATAACAATAAGAATAATTATTATAAAAATGCCTAAAATTATAAATAATTTCTTTTTTTTCATAAAAAATCTCATTCCTTCTAAATAATACCATTTTCTACAAAGCTAAAATATCCATCTTGTCCAATTATAATATGATCAACTATTTTTATACCAAATAACTCTCCTATTTCACTTAACTTAATGGTAGATTCTATATCTTCATTACTGGGATTTAAATTACCACTTGGATGATTATGTATTAATATAATAGATGATGCACTACATAAATATGCTTCCTTATAAATTTCTCTTGGATGAATTAGACTGTGATTTATTGTACCTATATAAAGAAGACGTTCACATATTACTTTTTTAGAATTATCTAAATAAACTGCATAAAAATATTCTTGTTTTTTATCTGATAGTCTATCTTTATAATATTCATATACAATATCAGGTCGTGTTGCTTTTACATTATATAAAGTATCTATTTTCTTATTTATACGTCTTCCTAATTCTATAGACGCAATTATCGTTGTAGCTTTTTTTAACCCAATACCTTTTATTTTTAGAAGCCCATTTAAAGTTACTTCTTTTAGATTTTTAATTCCACCAATATTACTTAATAAAATAGACGCTAAAGCTTTAGATGATAAATCCTTAGTTCCTGTATTTAAAAGTACTGCAACAAGTTCCTCATCACTTACGTTTTCTACTCCATAGTTTATAATTCTTTCAATTGGTCTATCGCTAACTGGTATATCTTTAATTTTCATTTAACACTAACTCCTCATACTCTGAAAGTATCTGACTACAAATACTTCCTATTGTTTTTTCATTACTACTTTCTATTAATTTGTCGTATTCTTCTAACACACTTATAAAATCTGAATTACTTACTCCAATTACCTCTATACTAGTACTATACCCTAAATTATCATAATATCCTTTTATTTTTTCAGCATTTTCTTTTTTTGTACTGATCCCAATATAACTGTAATATTTATCATTTTTTACAGTATGTATATAATATGTAAATTTAATCATACCTTCTTGCATTTGTTCAAAACTAGAGTATTCTCCTTCACGAACAAAGTAAAGTTCTGATGTATTGTTTGCAAAAACTGGTATTAATTCTTCTGCACTTTTATATTGTTTAATTAAGGTTATTCCAAGATATACTCCTATTGCTATTGAAAGAATTAAGGGAATTATATATTTTTTCATTATGTTTCACCATATATATGATAAAACATGAAGACCTCACAATTTGTCGAAAAAAAAGGAAACCGTAATCCTACGAGTTTCCAGTTGTATTAAATTAATAATACATTATATTATATGAATATAATATATTTTTATTACATTGACTTTCCTGATTTTTAAAGGTAAAATAACTATTAACGAAAGGGGTACTTTAATGAGTAATTATAAAGAAATGATAAAACAAGCATTAAAAGAATTAAAAAATAAAAAAACTTTTTATAAACAAATTCCAAATTTACTTACTCTTTCACGTATTTTAGCGCCCTTTATTATACTTCCACTTGCTATTACTGAAAATATAATTCCATCAATAATAGTTTCTAGTATTATTGCTTCAACTGATTTATTTGATGGTATGCTTGCAAGAAAATTTAATTCTACTTCTTCATTAGGTAAAGAATTAGATGCATTAAGTGATAAAGTTTTTGCTCTTTCTCTTACTATACCATTACTACTTACTAATCCTATATTTAGTTTAAATATTATTCTTGAAGGTTCTATAGGAATAACCAATTTAATCGCAAAACTTAAAAACAAAAATCCCCATACTGAATTAATTGGTAAAGTTAAAACGTTTTTCCTATTTGGTAGTATTATTATGGGTTATATAAACTTATTTGTTCCTTTAAATATGGGATTATTTATAGGAATGATTACTTCTACCGCTATGATACAAGGTGTGACTTTAGCCACTTATATAAATAAAAATTTTATAAAGCAAAAAAATACTAATAAAAATATTATTAATGAGTTAGAAAACATAAAAATTAAAAATGTAAACAAATTAGAAAGTAATAAAGATTTATATTATACTAATTCTAAAACTTTAAAAAAACAAAGTATTAATAGTAAAAATGGTGTTAAAAAATTAGTATTAAAAAAATATAAATAATACAAAAAATCTACATGGAATGATGTAGATTTTTTAAGTCGTTTCTAGTTACTTTTTATATTTATTTTAAAGCATCTATTAATTCTGATTTTTTCATTGTAGAATAACCTTCTACTTTTTTAGATTTTGCAAGTTCTTTTAACTCTGCTACTGTCAATTTAGATAAATCAGCTGATTCTTTTTTTGTAGTTTTCTTTTTTTCATCTGTCTTTTTAGGCTCGATTTTTTTTGTAGTTTCCTTTTTTTCCTCTACTTTTTTAGGCTCAGTTTTTTTTGTAGTCGAAACTTTACCATTTAAAGCATCACGTGCTATTGCAACTAAATCTGTAAAAGCAGATGGTGAATCTATAGCAAGCTCTGATAACATTTTACGATTTACTGTTACTTCTGCTTTATTAAGTCCATTTATAAATCTTGAATAACTAATTTCATTTTGACGGCAAGCAGCATTAATTCTAGTAATCCATAATTTTCTAAAATCTCTTTTCTTTTGTTTTCTATCTCTATATGCATATTTTCCAGAATGCATAACCTGTTCTTTAGCAGTTTTATATAATCTATGTTTACTACCAAAATAACCTTTTGCTTCATCTAATACTTTTTTACGACGTGCACGATGAATTGTGCCTCCTTTAACTCTTGGCATATTTTTTCCCTCCTACAATATATCTTTTAATCTATTCATATCACTTTTGCTTAATAGTGATGATTTTCTTCCACATCTATTTGATGCAGCATTTTTCTTTCCTGTATTATGTCTAGTTCCAGGATGACCTATTTTTACTGTACCACCAGGTCTAACATTGCATACTTTAGCAGTACCTTTATGTGTTTTTTGTGTTTTTTTAGCCATTGCTTTTTCTCCTCCTACTTTTCTTTTTTAGGCATTAATATCATAGTCATAACTCTACCATCTAAAGTTGGTTTTTGTTCAATAACTGATATTTCTTTCAAAGTATCCGCAAAACGAAGTAAAACATCTTTTCCAAGCTCTGTATGTGCCATTTCTCTACCTTTGAAACGAACTGAAACTTTTATTTTATGTCCCTTTTCTAGATATTTACTTGAATTATTAATTCTTGTATTAAAATCATGAACATCAATAGTTACTGATAAACGATATTCTTTTATTTCTAAATTACTTTCTCTCTGTTTTTTCAAATTTTCTTTTTGACGTTTCTTGTTTTCATACTTAAATTTATTATAATCCATTATTTTACATACAGGTGGATTACCATTAGGATTAATAAGTACTAGATCAAATCCAGCATAACTACTTAAAGTCAATGCATCTTTGATAGGTTTTACACCTAATTGTTCTCCTTTAGGTCCGATAACCATTACTTCTTTCGCTCTAATTTGTTCATTTATAAACAAATCTTTCTCCTTACTTGCGATATCTTTTCACCTCCGTATAAGATTTAGCCCTATAATATCAAAAAAGTGAATACACATAAGTATCCACTTTAAAACACAAAATAATTACTTTTTGAGTATTAATTTGGCCTTTTACCTATCGCTTTAAGCAATCAGGTGAGAAGTGGAAACTTCTTCTTTCCTTTTTGATTTCGCTATTAATTATATAAAAATTTTTATATTTTGTCAACACTTAAGTTGTAACAAGATTCTTAATAGTTTTAATATTTATACTTTTTTTATTCATAATAATATAATCTATTATTATATTTTCTAATTCATCTTTTATTATTTTATCAACTTTTCTTGCACCAAACTCAGTATAATTTGTCATATCTAATATTTCATTTACTACATTTTTCCCAATACTCAATTTTATTCTGTCTTTATATTTATTTTTTAGATTACTTACTTTTTTGTCTATTAAAGTTAATAAATCATCTTTAGATAAATTATTAAATACTACTATATTATCTATTCTATTTATAAAAGGAACACTAAAATTTTCTTTTAATTTAGTTATTACTTTAGATTTATCATTATTAGTAAATCCAACATTTATATCATGAAAACCTATATTTGATGTCATTACAATTGTAACATAATCAAATCTTACTATATTACCCTTTGAATCTTTTATTTTTCCATCATCTAAAATTTGAAATAAAAGATTAATAATGCTAGGATGAGCCTTTTCTATTTCATCTAATATGAGTACAGAATAAGGTTTATTTCTTATTTCATCAAGTACCGTATTATTATCCATATATCCAACATACCCACTAGGTGCTCCTAAAATCTTACTCACACTATGTGGTTCACTATATTCGCTCATATCTAGTTTTATTACATTTTCACCTACCAAACTTTTAGAAAAAAGTTTAGATAAATAAGTCTTTCCAACACCACTTGGCCCAGTAAACATTACACAGTAACATTTTCCTTCATCTTTAAATCCAAGTTTTATTTTTTTTATTATATTCATAACTTCATTTATAGCTTTATCTTGGCCAACTATATGACCACTAATATCTTTATTTATTTTATCTATTATTTTTTTGTTTTCACTTAAAAGTTCATATATTGGAATACCTGTTTTAGAATTTATAGTATATGCAACATCCTCTTTAGTTACAATTTTAACATTATTTCCATAAAAATTGAGTTCTAAATTATTTATCTCATTTACTAATTCGTTTTCACGGGTTTTATATGAAGACGCTTTATTAAATTCATCATTTAATATAGCATCATTTTTTTCTTTTAAAATTTCATTTAATTCTCTATTTAGTTCATTATATCTTTTAAGTTGTTTAGTTTCCTTTAAACTCGCCTTACTGCACACTTCATCTAATATATCTATACTTTTATCTGGTTCATTTCTATCATAAATATACTTTTTAGTTAAAGTCATTATTAAATCTATAATTTCTTCACTAATTTTCACATAATGATATTTTTCATATATAGTTTTCAATTTCATTAATATATCTTTGACTGTATTATTGTCCGGGGCCGATACCTTAACTATTTGAAATCTTCTATCTAAAGCTTTTTCTGGTTCTATATACTTTTTATATTCGTTTATAGTTGTAGCTCCTATGCACTTTATTTTATTACGAGCTAAAGCTGGTTTAAAAATATTTGATGCATCAATCGCACCTTCTGCTCCACCTGCTCCTACTAATGTATGAATTTCATCTATAAATAAAATTATGTCATCATTATCTTCTATTTCATTTAAAATTTTTTTTAAACGTTCCTCAAATTCCCCTCTATACTTAGTTCCAGCAACTGTTGTTGCCATATCTAAACTTATTATTCTTTTATTTCTAAGGCATCTTGGTACATCTCCAATACTTATTAATCTACTTAATTCTTCTACTATAGCGGTTTTTCCTACTCCTGCTTCACCTATTAAAAGAGGATTATTTTTAGTTCTTCTACATAGTATTTCCAAAATTCTTTTAATTTCTTTATCTCTTCCAATTACAGGATCTATTTCATTTGAATATGCCCTTTTAGTTAAATCTACTCCTAGTTCTTCTATTAACAATTTCTTATTCTTTTTCTTCTTGTTTGTCAATTTATATGAAAATGTATTATATAAAGAATCTAGATCAACATTCATTCCAAGCATTATACGTATAGCAATACCTTCTCCTTCTTCTAATAAACTTGAAATTAAATGTTCAACAGTTACCTCTCCATTATTATTATCTTTACTATCTAGTATAGCATTTTGTATGATTCTTTTTAAAAGTGGTGTATATAAAAACCAATTACTTTCTTCTTTACCAACACCTACAATATCAATTATCTCATTTTTAAAATTTTCATAGTCAAGTTTATACTCTTTTAATTTTGCTGATATGCTTTTGCTATTTTTTAAAATTGATAAGAAAAGGTGTTCACTTCCAACATATGGATGTTTTAATTCATACATTTCCTTTTTAGCATCTTTTAATACCTTCCTAGCCTCTTCATTAAAATTTCCAAACATAATCGTCTTCCTCTCTTTTATATTCTATGTTTATAATGGTATTATTTATTAATTTTAATCAACAATAAATTATCATTGCTGAAAAACAAAAAACTTGTTCCTCAGAAAAAACACTAACCGACACTTGATATTTTATATCAATTACTTCTATTTCTTCATTTTTCAAAAAATCATTAATTGCTTTTTCTAGATCAGCCTCATGATTTTCATCAAATATTTTTACTTTCACTTTTATCACCATATTTAATATACATTTTAAACAAAAAAAATAATGTCACTTTTTATTTTTAAATATTATTTTTTGTTCCATAATAATAAATAGATGCTATAATGAGTTTAAGAAGTGTGTTTTATATGAAAAAAGTTTTAATATTTTTAATAACATTATTTTTTTTAATTTTTATTTTTCTTTTATACTTTATAAAGGATATATATTTTTTTGATGATTCAAATAATACATTTATAGAAGTTTATAGTGATATAAATATAATAAATAATAATATAAAAGCTAAATATTGTTCCATTTTATTCAAATTAAATTGCGAAGATATTTCTTATAAAATAGAAAAAAGCAATAATACAAGTTTAGATAAACTAGGTAATTATGAATTAGAATATATAGTTAAACATAAAAATAAAATTAAAAATTTAAAAAAAAACATTGAGGTTATTGATACTGTAGCTCCAACCATTACCTTAAATGAAACAACTTTGTCATGTCCAAATAAATTTATTGAACCCGGATTTACAGTAACAGATAACTATAATGTGGATTTAAATGATAAGGTTTCTATTAAAAGAATAGATAATGTAATTTATTATAATGTAAAAGATGAAAGTGGGAATGAAACAACAGTAAAAAGAGATTTAAAATTTGGAGATACTGTAAAACCAACAATAACTCTTAAAGGATATGAAATTGAATATGTTTTACTTGGTAGTAACTATAAAGAACCTGGGTATATTGCAACTGATAATTGTGATGATTCAGTTAAAGATAAAGTTATCATTGATGGAAATGTTAATACAAATAAAGTTGGTACTTACAAAATCAAATATACTGTATCAGATTCTAGTTTAAATGAGACAACTGTAACTAGAAATGTAAAAGTGTATGAGCCCAAAAACTATGCAACTATCATTCCAACAAATAAAGTTATATATTTAACATTTGATGATGGTCCAGGTCCTTATACAGAAAAATTACTTGATGTTTTAAAAAAGTATAATGTAAAAGCCACATTCTTTGTGACTAATCAGTTTCCAAAATACAGTTATTTAATAAAAAGAGAATATGAAGAAGGACATTCCATTGGTATACATAGTTATTCTCATTCATATAAAAGTGTATATTCTAGTGTAGATAGTTTTTTTAGCAATGTAAATAAAATGGATAATATTATTTATTCACAAACTGGAAGTCATTCCCATTTACTAAGATTTCCGGGTGGTAGTTCAAATACAATAAGTAAATTTAATAAAGGAATAATGACTACTCTTTCTAAAGAAACTAATATAAGAGGATATAAATATTTTGATTGGAATATAGATAGTTATGATACAAGCTTAAAATCATCCACTAAAATATATAATAATATAATTAAAGGCATTAATTCACATAACTATTCTATAGTTTTACAACACGATATAAAGAAACAAAGTGTTGAAGCTGTTGAAGATATAATAAGATATGGACTGGAAAATGGGTATACATTTTTACCACTTGATCTTACAAGCCCAACAGCACATCATAGTATAAATAATTAAGAAAATTTACTATAAGTATAAAAAGGCTATATAAAGCCTTTTTTAAGTTGAACTATTTATTTCGTCATGTAAAGCCATATTAATACCATTTCCTATTACATCACTTAATTTTTCTATTATAAAATCTATTTCTTTTGGTGTAACCATTAAATTATATCCAATTGGAGTTAAAACCTCATATATTAATTCTTTTATTTCATCCTCATTTAATGTACCAATTATACCAAAAAGTTTTTTCTTATCCAAGTCACTAATATTTATATCTTTTTTTAAATAATTAACCCCATTCGGAACTAATTTACTTATAGGATTTTTTATAAATTCTTTGTTAAATGCATAATGTTTATACATATAATTAATTGTATCAGATACTATAACATTTGCATCTACTACTGTTGGGACTCCTATCGCAATTACTGGAATATTTAACGTTTCTTTGCTTATTTCCTTTCTACTGTTACCTATACCACTTCCTGGATGTATTCCAGTATCAGTCATCTGTATTGTTTTATTTACTCTTTCAATTGAAGAAGAGGCAAGAGAATCTATTACTATTAAAAAATCTGGTTTAATTTTTTCTATTACACTTAGTATTATATCACTTGTTTCTATACCCGTTTGCCCCATAACACCTGGATTAATCGCACTTACTTTTGTAAATCCTATTATATTTTCAATTTCAAATAAATGTGATGTTACTATAATATTATTAATAGAAAGTGGCCCTAAAGAATCGGGTGTAGATTTATCATTTCCAAGGCCCACTATTAAGCAATATGGATTTTCTTTTATTTCAGTATTACTTATCATATTTTTAAGTTCATTAGAAAATATTTTTTTTACCTTTTCTTTATTTTGAGTATCTGTTACATCATCAAACTCTATAGTTACATAGTTTCCTTCTTTTTTATTTATCTTTTCACCATTTTTTTTATCCATATAAACTCTAGTTATTTTTATATTTTCGTTTTCTTCTACATACTTTTTAATTTCATTATTATCTTTTATTGATTCAACAAGTAAGTCTGTCCTGATACTATATTTAGATAAATCTATTTTTTTATTCATCTTATAATCACCATTTTTATTGTTATCAATAATAAAAAAAATATTAATTTTAATTGCTTTTTTATATAAAATTTGTTAAAATGTAGTAAGTGTTAATGAGGTGGAGGTGAGAGTGACATGCCAAATATGAAAAATGCTAAAAAGAAAGTTTTAGTTGATGCTAAAAAGAAACAAACTAATAATGACTATAAAGCAAGTATGAAAACTGCTATTAAAAACGTTGAGAAAGCTGTTAAAGCAAACGATAAAGATAAAGCAAACGAAAACTTAAAAATAGCTATTAAAAAAATTGATAAGGCAACAGGAGCTGGCGTTACTTCAAAAAACTACTGTGCACGTAATAAATCAAGATTAACTAAAAAAGTAAATCAAATGTAATTTGGTTTATTTTTTTTAATGTTTTTTATTTTTTTTGATATACTATTTATAGGTGAAATTTATGAAGTTTAAAAATGTTATAAAGTTTTTAGTTTTTATTTGTTTAATAGGCGTTATTTACTTTTATCATAATGATATTTCAAATTATATATTTGAAAATTTTGTAATAAATAAAAATGTAAAAATTAAAAGTCCTAATAATTATTATAAAAACTATGACTATGCTTATGTACAATTAACAGATAACTTTAGTCCTAAAAATAAACAAGATTTAATAAATATATTTTATACTATACTAAATAATGGATGGTCTAGTTTTAGTTTTTATTGTGATAGCAAATATGAGGAATGCTATAACGATTTAAAATATTTAATATATGAAGAAGACACACTATCATATATAAATGATATGGTGAATCCATATAATAGTTATGAAAATATTTTCTTTGAGCCATCTAATTTTGGAAAATTTACTATTTCTGTCGCTAAATTATATAATGACAATGAAATAAATTATATAAATAATGAAATTGATAAAATAACGAATTCAATAATAACAGATGATATGACAACAGAAGAAAAAATAAAAGTATTTCATGATTATATTATAAATTTAGTACAATATGATAAAGAATACGATGTAAATGATAAAAACAGTGTTTCAAATAAAGCAAATGGAGCTTTGTTAAATAAAAAAGCAGTTTGTTCTGGATATAGTGATTTAATGGCAATATTTTTAGATAGATTGGGAATAAATAACTATAAAATAATAAGTAAAGAACATGTTTGGAACTTAGTTTATATAAATGGTAAGTGGTTACACTTAGATTTAACTTGGGATGATCCAACCACTTCAAATGGAAAACCTATTTTAATATACGATTTCTTTTTAATAACTACAGAAGAATTAGAAAATATAAGTAAAACTTTAAAAGATAACCAACATGTATATAATAAAAATGTTTATCTTGAAGCAAATTAAAAAGTGAAAACTCACTTTTTTTAAATTGTTGTATTTTTATTAAGTACCACTGTTGTAGATGTACCTTTTCCTAAAACAGAGGAATATTGTAAAGTTCCATTGTGAGCCTCTATTATTTCATTAGAAAGCGCTACTCCTAATCCTGTTCCATCTGGTTTAGTTGTAAAAAAAGGTTCTTTTAATTTTTTTAGATTTTCTTTACTAATTCCAACTCCATTATCTTGTATATTAATTTTAATTAAGCTATCAGTTTGTTCTAAATTTATAATTATTTTACCGTTTTCATCTATTGATTCAATACTATTTTTTAATATATTAATAAATACTTGTAATAATCTATTGTAATCCCCCTCTATGAATATTTCATCGTCTATAGTATCGAATTTTAATTTTATACCTTTTTGCTTTAATAGTGGTTTAAAATTATCTACTACTTCTTCCATGAGTAAATTAATATCTAATATATCTTTTTCAATATTTATTTTATTTAATGATAAAAAATCTTGAAGTAATATTAATACCCTATTAATTTCTTCTTTCATTATAGGTACATATTTTTTACTATGTTCTATATTTTCTACATCAAACATATCTAAATATCCCTTACAAACAGCTATAGGATTTTTAATTTCATGTGTTATTTTAAATATACTTTCCCTTAAATCCTTTACATTTTGAAAATCTTTTAAACTTTTATATATTGTAATAATTTGATCAAATTTTTCTATTAAAGTTGCCATTAAATATATTACAAAATAATATATAATACATATTATTATTATTTGAAACAAGTTAAATCCTGCTATTAACATCCAGGAAAATGAAACCATAGTATTTAATATTATAAATAATTGTATATAGTTTTTTTTACATTCCTTATATTTTAATTGAAATAAATACAAAATAAAATATGTAAGATATTCTATTAACACTATATATATTCCAACTGTAAATGAACTATAATATACAATTCCTAAAATAAACAATAAAAGTATTGTAAACTTTCTGTTTAAAATACAAGCAAATATCAATGGTACATTAAACATAAGTTTAGGAAGTATTAATGAATACGAATCGCCATATCTAAATATTAAATAACACGATGTCACAAGTGCGAAATCTATAAATAATTCCCTTTTTTTAATTGATGTATTTTCTGTATATATTTCATAAATCAAATAACATAATAACGGAAATAGTATAAATATACTATTCATTAATATAATTTTTAAAATATCCACATTTTCCTCCTTGTTACATCCATATATTAACATATTACTATGTCATATTTTGTCGAATAAAGAAAAAATGTGAAGAATTTAATCACATTAAGTCATCTATATGTTTTTTTAATTGTTTAGCATCACTACCAAAAATTATCTTTAATTGGTTATCAACTTCTACTATTCCTTGAGCTCCCATCTTTTGAATCGCTTCTTTATTAACAGTTTCAGTTGTTTTTAAGTTGACAATAAATCTTGATTTTTGTACATCATAGCTTATTATATTATCTTTACCACCTAAACATTCAACTAATTTATTTATTTCTATTTTAAAATCTTTATTTTTAGATTTTGCTATTGCTATTGCTATTATAAGAAGTACAACTATTATTATTGCATACTGTAAATATTCCATTATTAATCACCTAAATTAATTATACTACATTAATTCATGTTTTAGCAAACTTATTTTTATATACTTGAATATTTACTCTAATTTATGTCAAACATTATAATAGGTGAAATTTATGAAAAGATTAGAAAAATTTAAAATAGATAAATTTTTTCTCATTGCTATAATTATATTTATGATAATTAGTATAATAAATATATATAGTGCGAATAAGCTACTTTATAGTGTTTCTAATCTTGCTTTAAGACAAATTATATGGTACATAATTGGATTTATATTAGTTGCTATAATATTTATTATAAAAAATAAAACTATATATAAATATATAAATATTTTATATATAATTGGTAATATATTACTTGTTTGTTTACTTTTATTCGCACCTGTTATAAATAATACTAAGTCTTGGTTTTCAATTCCAGGTATTGGCACTATACAACCAAGTGAGTTTATGAAAATAATACTTATTATTATGCTTGCAAAAACTATAGATAAATTCAATAGTACTCATGAAAATCCAACTGTTTTTGAAGAATTTATTTTGATACTGAAGGTCTTATTTATTACTTTTATTCCTGCAATTTTAACATTTTTACAACCAGATACTGGTATTGTACTTATATATTTACTTATTACATTTGTAATGCTTTTTATATCTGGTATAAGATATAGATGGTTTTTTCTTTTGTTTATTTTACTTGGAAGTATTGTTGCTTTTATACTTATATTATTTTTTTTAAATAACGATTTATTTATAGATATATTTGGGACTAGTTTTTTCTTAAGAATTGATAGATTAATAGATTGGAATAATAATAGTGGTTATCAGTTAACTAATGGAATAGCTGCTATAGGAAGTGGTGGATTATTTGGATTTGGTATAGCTAATACTCCTATTTACTTTCCTGAACCACAAACTGATTTTATATTTGCAGTATTTGCAAATAACTTCGGTTTTATTGGTTCAATTGCTTTAATTTCATTTATAGCTTTATTTGATATTAAATTAATTCAACTTGCTAAAAAAACAAAACTAGGGATTAATTCTTATGTCATATCTGGAATTATAGGAATGCTTTTATATCAACAATTTCAAAATATTGGTATGACTTTTGGTGTTATTCCTATTACTGGTATAACCCTTCCATTTATAAGTTATGGAGGATCTAGTTTACTTAGTTATATGTTAATTATTGGTATTATATTTAATATTTCTAATGAAATTGAAACAAAAAAATAAGGAAAATTTTCCTTATTATGTAACGATATTTTTACTTTAATTCATTTAATTGTTCTTTTGATATTTCTGTTACTTTAATTATGAAATCATCCGTTGAACCTTCTTTTAACATATTTTTAGCTATTTCAATTGCTTTATTAAAACTTCCTTGTTCAATACCCTCGGTAAGCCCCTCAGTACGGCCTTCATTTCTAGCTGAATTACATAATTTTCTTTGTACATTTTCATAATCATATTCATCTATAAATTTACTATCCATACTTAATCTCTCCAATTCTTCTACTATTACCTTATTATCATTATCTTTTTTTTCTATTATTTCTTGTAAATCTTTTGATCCCAATAACCATAATCTTTTATCAATTTTACTACATTTATCATAACACATCTCATGATATGGTTTCAAGTATATTTCATGAATTTCTAAATCATCATATTCTAACTCATAATCTTTATTATATAACTTATAGTTTATATTCATTATTGCTTTATTAGTTCTATTATAATAATTATTTAACATTACTAATTTTATATTAGGAGGATTATCATAATTTTCTCCTCTATCAAATCCATGACTTGCTTTTCTATATAAATATTGTCTTCCCTTTATTTCTACTGATTTGCTATATTCTCGATTTAATTCTATTATAACAAATTCATTATTCTCACCATTATTAAATAATAAATCAAATCTATAATCCTTTATTCTACTTCCTGTATTATCTTCGTTATCTATTAATATATAATTAGTTAAATCTATTCCTGTTTTTTCTTTTATTATTTCTTGTAACCAATACCTTGTTCTTTCATTTTTATATAAGTATTTAAATGTTGTATCTGATATCATTTGAGTATCTATTATTTTATTATTAATCATTTTTTTACCTCCTACTTATTACATACAATATAACTTCTCTATTTCCTTTTACAAACTTAAAATTTTTTAAAAATCGTAAAAAAAAGAATGGTTTTCCCATTCAACTTTTAAAAATTAAACATTAACCATTCTGGTTTAAATATCATAAGAATTCCTATTAAAAGCATTATAATTCCACCTATTAAATGAGAATACTTAGTATATCTAGTAGATATTGCTTTTATATTTAAAGTAAACATTGCTATAAAGAAAACAATTAAATCATCTATTAAAAAGAATAATATATAAATAAATATATAAATACATTTTTCAAATAGGGATACATCATTAAGCGCTAAAACATTTGTAAATAATACTGGTAATCCTGCGGAGCAAGCTAGTTCTATAGCATTTACTGATATAGCTAAAATTATAACTCCAAGCATTGCAAGAAAAAAACTTTTTTCTGATGTAAATTTTTTTATCTTTTCTATTATTTTTTTTCTTTTAGTATTATCTACTACTTCACAACCAGAACCTTCTTTTAAAGATTTTATAAAACCTTTTATATTTATAAAAGCCCCAATTAAGGCAATTAACCCAATGAATATTTTAAGCCAATCTATAGTTGTTAATAACTTTGTTGCAACTCTTAACCATATAAACATAAATGCTAAATATATAACAGCTGAAGTTACTAAGAATGTTATACCAAGTGCCCACATTCTTTTTTTATTTTTCATATTAAATAACATAGTTATTAAAAATATTAATACCCACATAGCACATGGATTAAATCCATCAATTGTACCTATTATTATCGATAGTATTGGTAAAGATACCTTTGAAACATCTATATCTCCAAAAACAGTAGAAACCTTACCTATTTCTCCGTTTTTAATACTAAAATCTGATACATCAACACCATTTAATATATCATTTATAACATCATAAGATTCTTCTAATGAATACTTATTAACTAGTTTTTCAATACTTTCCTTTACCCCATCACTATATCCAATATAATAATAATCCCCTATAACTGTAAATGGTACAAGTGATGAATCAATTTTTAGTTTTTCTTTTACATCTATCATTAGATTTCTATTTTCTTTATTTTCATTAATTTCATATAGATGTAACTTAATATTATTAGAACTGCTTAATTCGTTTAAAAATTCAATTTCAGCTTTACAATGGCTACATGTATTAGAATGAAATAAATATATGTTTACTTGCTCTTTTGCTTCCACATTTGTAGAAGGAATTACAAATAATAAAGACATAATTATTATTAATAAATATTTAATTTTTTTCATTTTTAATTTCCTCTATTACTTTTATTATTTCTTTTTTACTTTTTTCACCTTTTAAGCGAATTATTTCATTATCATTTTTATCTAAAAATATCATAACTGGTATAATTGTTCCTACATTCCATTTTTCTACTTCTAAAGTATCAATATCATAGTCGTAATCTATAATATCTATATCAGGATATAGTTCTTTTATCTCATTTATTGTTTTTTTCATGACTAAGCATCCACTACACCACATTGCATTAAACTTTAATATTTTCAATATAATCACCTACTTTAACATTAAATTATTATAATTTTTATCAAATGATTTTAAAAATAAATCTAATTCTTCCTTAGTTGTATAATAAGATATACTTACTCTTAAACTTGATTGTGCCCTTTTTTCATCATTAGTAAGTGCGAAAACTGGCTTTGATATATCCCCTGTTGAACATGCACTTTGTGTAGATATATATATATCATCTTCTTCAAATGCATGCAACATAGTTTCGGGTTTTATTCCTACTACACTAAAGTTAAGAATATATGGTATTGAAAAATCGTTACTATTAATATAAATATTTTCATATTTTTTTAAATGTTCTTTTAAATACATGTTTTTTTCATTTACATCTTTATATTTTTTTTCTAGATTAATATGTTCTAAACGCAGTGCCTTAGAAATGGAAATTATTAATGGTGTTGCTGGGGTACCACTTCTATAAACAGTTGTACTTTTACCACCATGTATTATTGGTTCTAAATTTATTTTTTCTTTTTTTATTAAACATCCAATTCCTTTTAATCCATATATTTTATGAGCTGAAAAACTCAATAAATCTATATTTTCAATTGGTATATTAACTTTTCCTATTGATTGTGTAGCATCAACATGGAAAAAACATTTGGGATATTCTTTTATAATATTCGCTATTTCTTCAATCGGTTGTAGTAACCCTATCTCACTATTTACAGAAGCTACACTTACAAGTATTGTATCATTTCTTAACAGACTCTTTAAATTATCTAAATCAATCATTCCATTTTCATCAAGCTTTACAAAATCAATCTCAAATCCTTTATTTGCTAAATAGTTTAAAGGGCCATATATTGATGAATGTTCTAAAGGAGTTGTTATTATATGCTTACCCCTATTTTGATATTTAAAAGCAATACCTTTTATAGCTAGATTATTTGATTCACTTGAACCACTTGTATATATTACCTCATTTGGTTTAACATTTAATATAGAAGCTATTTGCTCTGTTGCATCACTTATTAATTTTTTACTTTTTACACCTAAAAAGTGTAAAGAATTGGGATTTCCTACATATTCTAAACAAACTCTATTAAACGTTTCAAGAACATCTTTATTAACGGGGGTTGTTGCACTATAATCCAAATATACCACTATAATCACCTAATATTTATTATATCATACTATTTTCATAAAGTATTAAAAAAGTATAAATATCTAACTATCTATACTTGATTTAACAAAGGAATCAAAAAGTGGATGTGGTTTTGTAGGTCTACTTTTAAATTCAGGGTGAAATTGACATGCAATAAAATGCTTATGTTTAGGAAGTTCTATTATTTCAACTAGATCACTTGTTTCATTAATACCTGAAAATACCATCCCCTTTTTCTCCAACTCCTCTTTATATTTATTATTAAATTCATATCTATGACGATGTCTTTCTAAAATCTTATCTTGTTTATAACAAGAATTTGCTAAGGTATTTGGTTTTAAAGTACATTCATAATTTCCAAGTCTTAATGTACCACCCATATTTGTAATAGATTTTTGATCTGCCATTAGATCTATTATTGGATCGATTGTAACTTCGTTAAACTCTGTAGAGGATGCTTCTTTTATTCCACAAACATTTCGTGCAAACTCTATAACTGAAAGTTGCATACCAAGACAAATTCCAAGAAAAGGAACATTATTTTCTCTAGAATATTTAATTGCTTTAATTTTTCCTTCTATACCACGTGACCCGAATCCACCTGGGACAAGTATACCCTTAGTGTTTTTAAATACTTTTTTTAAATCCATATTAGGATTTTCCAACTTCTCAGAATCAACCCAATTTATATTAACCTTAGTTTTATACTTATATCCTGCATGTTTTAAAGATTCTGCAACTGAAATATAAGCATCATGAAGTTCTACATATTTCCCTACTAAAGCTATTTCAACTTCATTTTTTAAATTATCAACAGTTTCCACTAAGTCTTCCCAATATTTTATATTTGCCTTTTTAACAGGTAATTTAAATTGATTTAAAATTGTTTCATCTATTTTTTGATTATAAAAATTTATTGGAATTTGATATATATTTTTAACATCTATTGCATCTATAATATTAGATTCAGGTATTGAACAAAATAATGATAGTTTTTTCTTTATAGTATCAGTTGTTTCATATGGAGTTCTACAAACTAGTGCATTAGGTCGAATCCCCATATTTCTTAAATCTTTTACACTATTTTGTGTAGGCTTTGTTTTTAGTTCATTAGAACCATATATGTATGGTATAAGAGTTGTATGTATAAAGAAAGTATTTTCTTCACCATTTTCATATTGAATTTGCCTTAAAGCTTCTATAAATGTACTTGATTCGATATCTCCAACAGTTCCCCCAATTTCCGTTATGACAAAATCAGCGCCACTTGTAATACCAGCTTCATATACTTTATTTTTTATCTCGTTAGTAACATGTGGAACCATTTGAACAGTTGCACCTAAATAGTCCCCTTTTCTTTCTTTTTCGATAACAGTAGAATATATCTTACCACTTGTTATATTAGATGTATAATTAAGTTCTTCATCTATAAAACGTTCATAGTGACCTAAATCTAAATCAGTTTCACATCCATCATATGTTACAAATACTTCTCCATGTTGCATTGGATTCATAGTTCCTGGATCGACATTAATATATGGATCAAACTTCTGCATAAATACTTTATAACCTCTTGCCTTTAATAAGAGTGCGACTGATGCTGCTGTAATTCCCTTACCAAGTCCTGAAACAACTCCACCAGTTACAAAAATATACTTTGTCATAAAAAAACACCTCAAACTTCTAGAGAGTTTTATGGGCTCTTTTAAATTATAACATTGATTTACATATATAATCAATATTAAAATTATTTTTTTAAATTTTTATTATAAAAGGAACCATTAATCTGGTTCCATATGTATATTTATATACAAAATATTTTCATATTTTTCTTTTATTTTCTCTTCTACTTCATCTGTGATATTATGAGCAGCTTCCAAACTTATACTTTTATCCATTGTAAGAATTAAAGAAAGTCTACTATAAAACCCATACTTAGATAAAATTAATTCTTTTATATCTATAATACCATTAATACTTAAAATTAAACTTTTTAAAGAATCTAAAATTTCTTTATTTGTTTCTTGCTCACCAATTATTATACTTAAATTCTCTTTTAGTATATCATACCCTACTTTTATTATAAAAATACCAAGAACTATAGTCGCTATTAAATCTGCATAACCAAAGATAGGGTTAATATTATATAACTGCATAATTAATACTGAAATTAATACAATTATGGAACTAATAACATCAGTTCTACTTTCATACCCACTAGATATCAATATATTGTTATTATAATTTTTACCTTTTTTTATTAAATAACAAGAAAGTATATACTTAAATATTATTGTTATTAAACTTACAACTACTACCAACATACTAGGTATTATTATTTTATCAGTGAAAGCATTTATTATTAAAGACATACCTATAATTATAATAAAAACACTTATAATTATACTCGTTATATATTCTATTTTTCCATGACCATATGGATGTTTGTCATCGGCTGGTTTTTTACTTAAATGATTACCTATTATAGCAACAAAATCTGTAACTAGATCACTCAATGAATGTATTCCATCTGCAATAAGAGCATTTGAATACATAAAAATACCACAAAGTATTTTTATAACTACTAAAAATAAATTTGTAATTATGCTTTTTATAATTACTTTTGAAACATTATTATTCATAATCAATATCAAGTTATTTTTTTATAACTTTACTCCTTTTAATAATTTTATATATATTATATCTTTATTCCATATCAATATATTTTGCAACTACAAATATACCTTATTTTTAAATTATTAAAAGTATATCATTTTTTTATAAAAATTAAAACAACGATTATTAAAAATTATTTTATGTTTTTGATTTATATCTTGTAATAACACTATTAATTAAAACAAATAATACAGAAAAAAGGATAATAACCAACATATTTATAAAAATTGGTTGTAACGTTACTACATTTATATCTTCCATTTCTTTTAATAATTCATTAGAATTTATATACCAATAATTAGGTAAAATATGTGCAATATCTAAAACATAGTGAGGAAGCCATTTAGCTTGAACGAAACCTCCAGATATAAAAGAAAAGCCTATTGCTATTACATTAACAACACCTGTTAATATTTTTTTATCATTTATAAATTTACTTATTAAAAGTGCTAAAGTTAAAGAACAAAGTGTAAATAGTAGTAGATTAATTATATATATTAATCCCATTAGTGTAAACATAATATTTCCTAAAATAATGACCCCGAGTATAACAAAAAGAAACCAAACTATTATAGAATATAAAAGACTGGATAACAGTAGATACTTATTATAATTAATATTACTAATACTACTTACATCTATTTTTTTATCTATATTTGTTTCTTTAAAACTTGATAGTACTAAACAAACAATAAATATTACTGTAGTCATAATGCTATAACTTGCAAAATTAAAATAAAATGCTATATTACTAGTTTTAACAATATCTAATTTAGATTCAATTTTAATATTAGATTTTTTATCTATATTATCATTTATTAATTCTATTAATTCATTTTCATCTGTTGATTTTGAGCTATAAATATTTTGAACTTGTATATATCTAGATAAAATCATTTCAGCAAGACTTGATTTATAATCTCCTGTTTGTTTAACTACTATTTCAGGATTATGCCCTTTTAATATATCTCTTCCATAATTAGAAGGTATATCAATTATATAATTTATATCTTTATAAAATAATGCATCATCTATTAAATCTTCATTTTCTATATTTATGATATTACTATTACTTTCTATATATTTTATTAAATTATCAGTAATTAAATTTTTAGTATCATTATTAATTATTAATATATTTGGTTTAGTATCTATAAAATTTATTCCATTATCACTTGTTGACATATATAAAGCTCCAAATAAAATTAATAATGCGGTATATAATATTATAGTTATCTTATATTTTTTTACAATACTCCAAAATGTTTTAAATACTATCATATCTTTGTCTCCTTAATCCTTTATAAGATATAGCAATCATAAGACACGAAAAAGCAAAGATACTTAATACATTAAACATAAATCTATCTAATATAATAATACAATGAATAAAATGCATCTGTTATTATTGCACATGGATTAATTTTATTAAGAAGTGGAATATTTTTATCTATTACATACTTCATTGTTATTCCCATCATTCCTGATAAAAAGCAAAATAGCATTGTAATCGCAATCAAAATTCCTATTTTCACAGTTTCATTTGCTTTTATAAGCGTTGAAATTGTAATTCCAAATGTTAGTCCAGCAAATACTGCTAAAAATATAAATAATATTGGAATTATTAAATTAGTTCCATAATCTACTTTTAAAACCAATAAAGTAAATATAAATAATATTAAAACTCCTATAAGTCCTAGTACATAACTTGCACTTAAACTACCTAGTAATGATTTTACTTTACTTTCTGGTGATACAAAAGTTCTTTTTCCTACACTACTAGAAGAAGCTAATTTATAATTTGTCACAACCATTGATAATATTCCACTATATAAGCAAGACAAAGCAATTAGTGTATAATATTCTATCATTGTATAATTCATATTTTTATTAGATATATCATTTAAATTAACCATATCAGTTTGAATTAAATCTAATATATCATTTTTTATTTTTTCATGATCAATAGTATAATTTTCTTGTTCTAATTGTTTATCAATTTCTTTTATAGATAAAGTATGTAATAATATATTATTACTCATTATTTTATCAACTATATTTCTTAGTATTGTTTCATATATACCACTAGATTTTACGGTTATATTAATATCATCATTATTAAATGTAATATATCCTATAACTGAATTATCTTTTAATAAATTTTCTGCTTCATCTAAATTAACATATGATATATTAAATAATCTATCTTCATTTTGCGGATCACTTAGTGTTTTAAAAGCATTTATATATATTTCATTATTATTAAAATCATCACTTTCTACAATAGCTAAGTTTATTATATTTAGTTTTTGGTTATCTTCTAAATCACTGAAAGCCATATTGAAAAAAATACCTAGAATAATCGGAAATGCGAATACCCAAAATATTAACATTTTATTTCTTAATAAAGTTTTTAAAGAATATTTAAAATTATGAAAAAACATTAATCTCTTAGTTCCTTACCAGTAAGTTTTAGAAAAACATCATTTAATGTTGGTCTTTCAGAAAATATTTTATTATAGGATATTTTACTTTCCTTTAAAAAATTTATAAGTTCCTCTAAATTATTTTTACCCTTTTTATATGTAATAACTAAATTATTTCTATTTACTATAATATTATCTACATTAGGAAGGATTTTAATATATTCTATTATACTTTTATTAAATGAATTTACATCTATGGTTATTTTTTCTTCTGTTTTAGAAATTTTTATTAACTTTTCTAAGGTGCCAGTTGCTAAAACTTTACCCTCATTAAGTATAATAATTCTATCACAAAGTATTTCTACCTCTTCCATATAGTGTGTTGTATAAATAATAGTAGCGCCATTATCTCTTAATTTTTTTATTCCGTCTAATATATTGTTTCTACTTTGTGGATCTACTGCTACGGTTGGTTCATCTAAAAATATTATTTTTGGTTTATGCGCTATACCGCAAGCAATATTAAGCCTTCTAAGTAAACCTCCTGATAATTGTTTTGGATAAAATTTTTTATAATTTTGTAAACCTACCAGTTCTAAAGCATCTTCTATGTATTTTTTTCTAGTAATTTTATCAGTTACATAAAGTCCACAAAAATAATCGATATTTTCATATACTGTTAATTCTTGAAATACTGCAACTTCTTGAAATATAACTCCAATTTGCCTTTTAATGTCATATGAAGATGGCGTCATAGTCTTATTAAAAATTTTTACTATTCCTTTATCATATTTTAAAAGTTGTAAAATACAATTTATGGTTGTAGATTTACCACTACCATTTGGACCAAGTAATCCTAATATTTCACCTTTTTTAACTTCAAAAGACAAATTATCTATTGCTTTTCTATTTTTATATTTTTTTGTTAACTCTTTTATTTCTATTATGTTGTCCATATACATTTTCCCCTTATATTCAAAATATCTATATTCAGTAGTATATGAATTTATTACAATAACTTTTAAGAAAAAAAAGATATGATTTCATACCTTTTAATTACTAACCTTAATATCTCCACAACTATTTTCTATTTTTAATATAATATCAGAATTATGATTTTTTCCGATTTTTACATTTCCTAAATCTGTTTTAGCATCTATAAAGACTTCATTTATTGTTCCTATTTTTATATTACCTAAATCATCTTTTATAAATGAGTTTTTATTTAAATTAACTTCATTAATTTCTATATCACCGCAGTTATTAGTTATATCTAGATAATTACCAACTTTATTTATATCTATATCCCCATAATTATTGTCTACGGTTACATCACTAGCATATCCAATTTTTATATCTCCTGCTTTTTCCTTCATATTTAATATTTCAGCCTTATTTACATCTATATCTCCATAATTATTACTTATAGTAACATTATAACCATTTATAACTTTTACATCACCACAGTCTTCTTCTATATTTATATATGCATTATTTAAATCTCCTATATCTATATCTCCATAATTATTAATTATTTCTATATTTCCATTGTAGTTTTGTGGCACATATACTTCTATTTTTTGAATAGATGTATTAAAACAAAAAAATCTACATGGTTGTTGTTTTGATATTACTGATAATTTATCGCTATTCTCCTCCACATTAGTACTTTCTTTATCTCCATAAACCACAACTCTAAAATTATCATTAGTTGGCAATACAGAAATATCTCCTGCATTTGACTTTATGTAAATTTCTTTAAAGTCTTTATCATAAATTTCATCTACAACTAACTCTGTACTAACTCTATGTCCAAATAAAAATCTAGTTTTATCATTCATACCCATAACCATAAAAACTATCAAAGCAATACATATGATGGATAATAAAACAATTAAAAATATAGTTAATTTTTTATTCATTTTTCTTCTCCTTTCATTATAAATATTAATTTTAAGATTTCACATATTAGAGCATAAACAATCCAAATAATCCATGTTATATGCCATGCCATCGTAATAAAACTAATTAGCAAATATATAATTACCGTTATAATTGAAAGTATGCTTTCAATTTGTTTTCTTAATGCGTTTTTATTTTCTTTAGTTTTTTCTTTTTTATAAACTATACAAGTATAAATAATTACAGATGTTGCTACACCACAAATAATTAAAAATATTGCTGATGCAACAACTGGATTAAACATTAAAACTGGAATTGTTATCATTATCCAAGCTATTGCTACAAAGTATAATAATATTCCTACCCCTATACCAATTGCTCGTTTATGTTTGACTGATTCATTTTCATTCGAACGTCTCGCATCATCATTTTTTTCTCCAGTAAGTAATTCATTTGGTGTAATATCATATAAATCACAAAGTGGTGTTATTCTATCAAAGTCTGGCGTAGATTGATCTGTTTCCCATTTAGAAATTGTTTGTCTTGAAACATTTAGTTTTTCTGCAACCTCTTCCTGTGATAATTGTTTTTTCTTTCTCAATTCTAAAAGTCTTTGACCTAAATTCATAATACTATCCTCCTCTTCCTCATAAATTATAGTTTTTTTTAAAGTTGCAGTCTATCTATTTGAGTTGGAAATTTGTCAACTAGGTTTAACATTTTACTGTTTTACTTCTAATTTATAATATTCATATATTTAGATAATACTAGTATAACATATATTTAAAAAAGACTTAATAAAAAACTTATTAAGTTTATTTATATATACTTTTATTTAGTTTTTGTCATTGTTTTTTATACATACTTATATTATCATTAATACTTGTCGATTAACATAATGTGATATACTTGCCAAGTACAATGACCAAAATCTTTATCTAATGCATTTATACAACCATATTAACTACTAGCACATTCTTCTTTTAGTATAACAGATTTAGAATTTTTTTCATTTACTTCATACTCTTATTCATTATTTTCTTACAAAAGTTGTAGAAACACCACAATCAAAATTATTACTTCCTAAATAACCAATCAAAGTATGTAATTTTTTATCATCAACTTGAAATGATATGTACTCAGGCATATCTAGTTTGTCTCCATCTAATATGGAAAATGAATTAATATAAATAATCACGTCATCATCAGTATAATCAGTAGTAGCAAATCCATAATTACCAGTATATAGAGACCATCCACCACAATAATTGATATTAACTCGGGCCTTATTATTTTCTAATAACTCAACATATGATGTACTTGCATATTCACTTCCTGTACCAACATACTTACCTAAATATTGTTTACTACGATCTACTTCTATAGTTTTCCAATCCCATTTGGAATAGTCAAGTTTCCTACCAAAAAAGGAAATTATATCATTAAAATCAGTTTCAGAAATACTTATTTCGTTTTGATTTTCATCGTACTTTAAATATTCTGGACCATAAACCCAACTATCATAATAAAGAATATATTTAAAATCTTTCCAATTGGAAACCTTTTGTTTAATTGATTTTACATTTCCAAGATATTTATATATATCATTACGGGCCCCTCCACCAATATAAATAGATACCTGACCATTTTCATATATATCAGATATGTCATTATATTTTAATTGTCCAATAGCAGGTACAGCTCTATTTCCATCTAAATAATAAATTTCAAAAGGATTAGGCACATTATAATCTTCAGCTAAAATAAGTTCGTCAATGCCATCACCATTCACATCATATAAAGTGTAATAATACTTATTACCAGCATAATTCTCATTAATTGTTACCCCGACGCTTAGTTTATCATCTTTAGATGAATAAGATAACACTTGTCTATACTTGTCTATAATTTCATCATACGCTTTTTTTTGATTATTCTGCTTTTGTTCCAAAGAAGATATTTTTGTCTTACACACTAAATCACCTAAACCAGTATATTTATTATAATCAATATCAATAATACCTTCTGATGTTGCGTTATTTTTAATGTTATTATAAATTGATGGATATATTAAGATAAATCCAAAATTATCATAAGTAAAACTATCTTTAGTTTGTTCAGTCTTTATTGATTTATTAAGTATAGATTCAACACTTTTCCCTCCATCACTATATAACTCTTTATTTAAAGTAAATTGGTTATTGTTAATATTATATATAATATATTCTATCTCTTTACCATCTGCAGTTAAATATAATTTTATAATATTATTATCTTTAACTATATAATTATTAGACCCAAATTCTTCAAATAAATTTTTTCTAAAATCACTAATATTAACGTTGTCAACATCTATAGAACTTTCATAAGTAGCTAGTTTTTTAAGCCATTCTTTAATTGCATCATCATTATCAAAACTTTGACCATTATACATTAACTCACAACTATAGGTACCGTCCGGTAGAACTTTAGAATCAGATGTTTCATTAGATAAATTACTATTATTAAAAATCAATAAGGTTGTTATACCTCCTATAATAGTAGTGCCAATGATTATTGTTACTAGTAAGTGGCTTTTAATCCAATAACCCATATTTATAAAAATTTTCATGATACGCCTCCAATCATTGATAAGTCTTTGGTTTTATATATTTAATATTAAGATTAACTAAACTAATTTTTTTGTACCATCTCTTTAAATTATTTATCAATTATTTCATTTTTTATTGATAAATCATATTTAACCAATCTTTTCAAATATAAAATAAGTTCTAATTTATGTAATTATTATAACATTGTAAAAATAAAATTTCTATAATGTTTAGTTATATTTTAATTCATAATAGCAAAAATGGAGCCATAAGGCTCCTTCAGGGGGCGAAATTTTTTCTTACCTTTTTTGCTTAAAACTTCACTTTTCCCTTATTTTTAGTCTAATTTTGTTTATTTTTAATTAATAATAATTAAAAAGTTTTAATAAAAATTTAGAATTTTAATACCTAATTATTACCTAAATTTTATATTGTAATTTATTTAACAATTTTATGTTGTTCTTTATTCCAAGCAGGAGCGCAAGACATAGAAACAACACAGTATGTTGAATCCCAATAATATTTTTCATTTGAATCTATTAAAATAGAATCTCCTTTTTCAAACTTAATACAATCATTTTCAAAATATAATTTTCCGTTTCCATCAAGAACATAAATTAATTCTTTGCTAATAGTATTTACACAATAATTATTTTCTGGGTATCTTCCTGTTATAGTTGCTACACCTAAATCAATATCTTTATCATTAAATGAATATTCTAATGTCTTACATTTATCATTATTTGCACCTTTAATGGCATTATAACTTTTTATAACTTGCATTTTATGACCTCACTTTCATAATTATTAATTATTACTATCTTTATTATTTAAGTCTATTCCATCAATACAATTTTCATAAATCCATTGTTTTAAATCTATCATATCTCCACTTTCATAATACCTAATTAGCTTTTCATAGAATGTTGGTTGATCATCTTGTGCAATGGTTATAATTCCACATCCATTATCAATCATTATTTTATTTGCAAATAACATAGCAACTCTTTTATTTCCATCAATAAACATTTGTCTTCTCATTACTGATAACATTATTTCAATAGCAATTTCAGTTTTAGTTTTTTCCGGCTGATTTAATAATAACTCTAATTCTTCTTTTATTTGACTTTCTATTGGAAATTGAGGTTTCCATTTAGTACCACCTATATTTACAGATGTAGTTCTAATTCTTCCTAATTCTTGATCTAGTACTAACTTATCTGCAACTAATTTATGAATGTGACATAAAGCATTATAATCGTATTCAATGTCATCGTTTTCTAAAATAAATTGCCATGCATATTTTAAATTATTAATAGCAATTATTTTATCAACAGTTAAACCATTTACAACTCCACCATCATATATAGCTTGTGTTTCAGGATAGGTTACTCCAATACCCTCTAAATTAGCACTTTTCCATATATAATCTACTATATTTCTTTTAACAATAAACACATTTTGCTCTCTTGTTAAATTAAATTTATTTTCCATGACTTTTTTCCTTTCTACAAATTGGTCAGTTACGACTGACCAATTTTTTTATATTAAATAGTTAATAAATCTACATAAATATTATATCATTCTAACTAAAAAATTCCTATTATTTTAAATGTGATTTTGTAACAAATTAATCTTTTTTAAACCTTTTCGTGATATTTTAATTCAAAACAACAAAAATGGAGCCATAAGGCTCCTTCAGGGGGCGAAATTTTTTCAGTTCTTTTTGAAACAATTTTTCACTTTTCCCTTAATTTTAGTTTAATTTTGCTTATTTTTAATTAATAATGATTAGAAAGTTTTAATAAAAATCTAGAATTTTAATACCTAATTATTACCTAAAATTTTATTCTTCTATATCAATATGAAGATTAATATCTTCCTCTGTAGGAAGTTCCTTAGATATATCTTCTGGTAAAAACTTGGTAATTTCGTAAGAACTTACACCAATTGGTTGATCTATTCCTTTTAATGAATATTGTGCAGTTAATTTATCCTTTTCTTGGCAAAGTATAAGTCCTATTGATGGATTATCAGCTTCGTTTTTTAACATATCATTAACAGCGTTAAGATAAAAATTCATTTTACCAGCATATTCTGGTTTAAAACTATTTGCTTTTAATTCAACAACTACATAACACCTTAACTTTAAATGATAAAAAAGTAAATCAATATAGTAATCATCATTACCAACAGTTAATTTGTATTGATTCCCAACAAAACTAAATCCATTTCCTAATTCCAATAGAACATCTCGTATTCTATTTATCATAGCCATTTCCAAGGATTTTTCTTTATATCCATCTCTTAAAGTTATGAAATCAAATATATAAGGATCTTTGATTACATTATTTACTAAATCACTATCCGGACTAGGTAATGTATTACTAAAATTGTTAGCACTATTTCCAACCCTTAAGTGATATTTTCCATCTATTTGAAATGATAGTATATTTCTACTCCATCCATTTTCTAGCGTTGCTTCAGCATATATTCTACGAATTTCTTTATCCTTAAACTTTTCAATTAATAGTAAATTATGTCCCCAAGGCAAATTTGCAACAAGCTGTTGCAAATTCTCGTCATCTTTATATTCTTCATAAAATAGTTTCATATAGTTTAAATTTCTTTCAGAAAAACCTTTCATATTAGGAAATTCCAATTTTAATTCTGTAGAAACATTTTTAATAAAACTTTTGCCATATTTGCTATTTTCTGAAATAATTTTTCCAAGTCTAAAATATAGCATAATTAAATTTTTATTTACTTCAAACATCGTTTTTATTTGACTAGTTTTAATCTCATTTTTGATATTTAATAATATATTTTTAAAATCTTGTTCTAACATTTGTAACCTCCATTAATACTAATATTATATCACGGATTTATTCAGTTTAAATTATATTTAGATAAGATTTTAGTAATAAAAATTATAAACACTTTTAATCAAAATTAAAATTTTTCATGACGTTTTAAAATAATTTAATTCAAAATAACAAAAATGGAGCCATAAGGCTCCTTCAGGGGGTTTTGGTTGAACACTCTTATTCTTATAACTTAGTTAAAATTATAAGAGTATCCGCGTGATATTATTCACGCTATTATAATTATATATATAAAGGTCAAATAAGTCAAGAACCTAATCCAAATTAATTGAACTTTGAATTATGTCATTTACATTTTTATATTCTGGTTTTAAGTAAAATTTCTTAGTTAAAAACTCTAAACTATCTTCTTTAGCACGTAATAAAATATTAAAATCGTTCTTTATATTTGCAACACTAAAGCACATATCTCCACTTTGACGAATGCCAAATATATCTCCACTACCTCTTAATTTAAAATCTTCTTCACTAACCTTAAATCCATCATTTATTCTAGTTAAAACCTCTAATCTTTCTGTTTCATGTGATGAAATTAAAATACAATATGATTGTAATGAATTCCTACCAACTCTACCCCTTAATTGGTGAAGTTGTGAAAGACCAAATCTATAGGCATCAAATATAACTATCATAGTAGCATTAGGAACATCTACACCTACCTCAACAACAGTAGTACTGATAAGAATATTTATATTCCCTTCCTTAAATTCTAACATAACCTCTTCTTTATCATTATCAGACATTTTTCCGTGTAGAGAACCAACTTTATATAATTTGCTAAATGCTTTATTCATTTTTTCTTCTAAATCAGTGACATTTTCAGTAGACATTTTGTCACTTTCTTCTATCATCGGACATATTACATATACTTGATGCTTTTTTTTCAGTTCCTCGTTCATCATAACTAGCACATCTTTAATTTCACTATTTTTCTTTAAATAAGTTATTACTCTTTTTCTACCATTTGGCATTGTATGAATACTAGAAATATCCATATCTCCGTATATTGTTAAAGCATACGTTCTTGGGATTGGGGTAGCACTCATATATAATATATCTGGTGTTATTCCTTTATTTTTTAAACATCCTCTTTGATTTACTCCAAATCTATGTTGTTCATCTGTTATTACTAAACTTAAATTATTGTAAATTACATTATCACTAATAAGAGCATGAGTTCCTACTATTATATCTATTTCTCCATTTGATAAACCCTCTAATATTTCTTTTTTTTCTTTTACTTTAGTTTTACCAGTAAGAAGCTTAATAACAATATTATAGTCTTTAAATGTTTCTATTAAATTATTGTAATGTTGATTGGCAAGTATTTCAGTTGGAACCATTAAAGCACTTTGCATGCCACTTAAAAAATTTATATAAAGTGCGATAAATGCCACAATAGTTTTACCACTTCCAACATCTCCCTGTAACAATCTATTCATTCTTGAGGCACTAGTTAAATCATAATATATTGCTTCCACACATTTTAATTGGTCTTCAGTTAATTTAAACTTTAAAGAATTTATAAAATTATATACTTCTTCTTTATCTATATCTCTTTTTATACCAGCTTTATTAGATTTAGATAATTTTAAACTATTCATTTTAATCATAAATATAAATAATTCTTCATATTTTAAAGTTTTTTTTGCAAGATCAAGTTCAAAAGTGTTTTTAGGATTATGTATTGTTTTAATACTATCCTTTTTATTTAATAAATTATATTTTATATCCAAGTAATCAGGGATATATTCTGAAACAACAAAATCAGTATTTATAGCTTCTCTTATAAATAAAGATATTTGCTTAGATGTAAGCCCATTCGTAGTATGGTATATAGGTTCAATTTTAGGTACTTTTGAAATAAGTCCCATTCTTATTTCTGATGCAATTATTAAACTATGTTTTTTATCAAATTTACCTATAACTGTAACAGATGTAGATATAGATAGACTTGACTTCATAAATGCCCTATTAAAAATAGAAACATTTAGTAGTTTAGTCCCTGTATTAAGCTTAAATGTCATTTTATTTAACTTTTTATTAAAATAAAATATATTAGGAATACTTTCTACAATACCATCTATTATCACTTTATCATTATCCTCTAATATATTTAAATCACTTCTCTTTATTATTTCATATCTATAAGGATAGTACATAAGTAAATCATATATTGTTTTTATACCTATTTTTTCGAATTTTTTTACAATACTTGGCCCAATCCCATTTAAATCAACAAGTTCCATAAAATCACTTCCTATTACTTATATACCACATTTATTTTTATTTTCCTTTTTTTAAAATAATTTTTAAAAAAGGTTGACAAAACATCTTTTTTTGAGTATTATATGCAGTACCAATTCGATTTTAGGCGAATTGGAGCTAGTATCACACTAGCCAACCCCTTTTTATTCTTTTATTGAACAGTTCTCAGGGGGACTGTTCTTTTTTATGTATTATTTTTCACTTAAATTTTTATAATATTCAAATCTTTCAATAGCATTTTGCTTGTTCTTTTCAAGCAAATCCTCATAATTTTCTGGTTCTATAACTTTTAACATGGAGAATCTTGTCTGGCTATTTAAAAATTCCTCGTACATATCAAAATTAACATTTTTATAATCTAAATGGAATTTCTTTTCTAATGGATTATAATGGAATAATGGAAAATATCCACATTCTACTGCTAATTTACTCGAATCTAGACTATTTATCATACCACCTTTTATACCATGTGATATACAGGTTGAATATGCAATTATTATAGATGGACCATTATAAGAAACAGCCTCTTTAAATACTTTTAATACTTGATTATAGTTTGCACCTATTGAAATATGTGCAACATACACATGAGAATAAGATAAAGCAAGACGGGCCAAATCTTTTTTATTAGTCTTTTTTCCAGTTGATGTAAATGCAGCAATGCTTCCAATTGTACTCGATTTTGAAGATTGACCTCCTGTATTAGAGTAAACCTCTGTGTCAAGCACAAGTATATTTACATTTTGATTACTTGCTAGAACGTGATCTATACCACTATAACCTATGTCATATGCCCAACCATCTCCACCTATTGAAAATATTACTCTAGATGGTATGTAATCTTTTAATTCTACTAGTTCTTTAGGAACTATATTATAATCTATATTATCATATACCTTTTTAGTTATTTCATAATTATCATAATTATCTATCCATTCTTTAAATAAGTCTCCATTTTTATTATCTAAATTATTTTGCATTATACCCTTTATTCTTAATCTATTATAATTGTTGGCATTTAATATTCCAAATCCAAATTCAGCATTGTCTTCAAAAAGTGAATTAATCCATGGTATTGTATATGGAATACTTGGCATACTACCTCCATAAATTGAAGAACATCCTGTTGCATTCGCTATTATTAAACTATCACCAAACATTTGTGTCAAAATTTTTATATAAGCTGTCTCACCACATCCTGCACACGCCCCATGAAACATAAATTTAGATTCCTTAAATTGTGAGCCTTTTACAGTATTTTCATTAAATAAAGGTTTATATTTTACATTTTCTGACAAATAATTATAAATATTTTGTATATTATTTCTAAGTTCAATGTCTATATTTTTGGATATTAATGCTTTTTCTTTACTTGGACAAGTTTTAATACAAAGGCCACATCCTGTACAATCCTCAATAGAAATTCCTAATATAAAATAATAATTATCTTTCCCTATAACTTTTTTACATTTTTCTTTTACATAGGTTGGAGCATTGTTATACTCATTTTCATCTAATAGAAATGGTTTAATCACAGAATGTGGACATACAAATGAACATTGATTACACTCTATACAATTTTGGTTTATCCAACTAGGAACAAATTCACTTGTTTTTCTTTTTTCTAATTTACTTGTTCCGCACTCATATCTTCCATCCATAATATTTAGAAACTGAGAAACTGGTATTTCATTTCCTTGTCTTAATCTGATTTTTTCAAAAACACTTAAATCTTTATTTTGTTTTATAATATATTTATCATCATATTTAACCTCTTTTATATATGAAATTGCTCCCTTAATAGCCTCTATATTTTTATTAACTACTTCTATACCTTTACTAGAAAATTTATTTTTTATTTCATCAATTATTTTTTCTTCTATATTAGAGTAATCTATAATATTTGAAAGATATAGTATTACTGTTTCCATAATAGTGCTTATCTTATTTAAAAGACCCGATTTTAAAGCTAATTCATAGGCATTTATTATATAAAGTTTTACATGTTTTTCTACTAGTATTTTTTTTATATTATCACTTATATAATTATTAACCTCTTCTTCTGTCTTATATGTATTTAAAATAAATATTCCATTTTCTCTTATATTTTTAATAACATCAAAATCATTTAAGTATGTATCTTTTGTTAAAACAATTACTCTTGGATTTTCTACATAATAGGTTGACTTAATAGGATTATCACTAAATCTTAAATGACTAAGTGTTACTCCACCTGACTTTTTAGAATCATACTGAAAATATCCTTGTACATATTTATCATAATTATTTCCGATTATTTTAATAATAGATTTTGCGGCACTTATCATGCCATCACTACCATAACCATATATAAGCATTTCATCTGATGAAGATATATTATAATTATCTATTTTTAAACTCAAATTAGTAACATCATCTTCTATTCCTATAGTAAAATTATTAATCGGATTATCAAGCATATCATAAATTGCTTTTATCTGTGCAGGTGTTGTATTTTTACTAGATAAGCCATATCTTCCACCTACTATTTCATAATTAAATCCTTTTAGTGCTGCTACGACATCTAAATAAAGTGGTTCTCCAATGCTTCCATGTTCTTTTGTTCTATCTATTACTGCTATAGATTTAACCGTTTTGGGAATGACATTTATTAAATATTCCTTACTAAATGGTCTATATAAATGTACCTCAACAAGTCCATACTCTTTATTATGATCAATAAATTCTTTAATAGTTTCGCAAACTGATCCCATTGCAATTATAATTTTGATTGCCTCATTATTTCCATAGTAATTAAATGGTTTATAATTTTTACCTGTTATTTTATTTATCTTTTCCATATAATCATTTACAACATTTGGAATATTATTATATATACTATTTTTAGCTTCCGCCATTTGAAAATATATGTCATCATTTTCGGCGAGCCCTTTTACATTTGGATTAAGTGGATTTAACGCCTTTTTCCTAAATTCTTTTATTTTATTATAATTTACAATACTTTTTATATCATCTAAATCTAATGTATTAATTTTATCAATTTCATGGCTTGTTCTGAAACCATCAAATGCATGAACAAAGGGCATACTAGATTCTATGCTAGATAAATGTGCAACTACAGATAAATAATTTGTATCCTGAACTGAGGAAGACATTAAAATTGAAAAGCCAGTCATTCTAGTTGCATATATATCTTGATGATCTCCAAATATACTTAGTGCATGTGTTGCTAAACTTCTTGCAGCAACATGAATAACACAAGGTAGCATTTCTCCTGCTATTTTATACATATTTGGTATCATTAAAAGAAGACCCTGGCTTGATGTAAATGTAGTAGTTAAACAACCAGCTTGTAGTGCTCCATGTATAAATCCAGCTACTCCGGCTTCACTTTGCATTTCTACAACATGAACATCTTCTCCAAAAATATTTTTATGTGTTTTTTTCCACTCATCTATATGTTCAGCCATTGGACTTGATGGAGTAATAGGATATACCCCTGCAAGTTCTGTGAACATATATGCAGATTTACTACATGCTTCATTTCCATCTATTGTTAATTTTTTCATATCTTTCACCTATTTCTATATATATTATATCAATATTATAATATTTTTTAAAGAAAAAATGCCATATAAGGCATTTTAGTTTTGGAAATTATTGCATCCACCACAGTCGTTATTAACTACAACATTTTCTTCACTACAAGTATATTGTGGTGTGTAAGTATGATTATAGATATGTTTATTTACAACATGTGTATGAATTGGACAACAATGTGGAACTTCGTGATAGAATTCTTTTTCCACGCATTTTGTTATAGTTGGCTCCATGATTGGGCTTTCCATTTGAGGACGATCACAGCAAGGATTTCCAATATTCATTCCAAATCCACGTTGGCGATTACAACATTTATTATTAAATAGCATAAATTTATCCCCCTTATCTAATTTATAATATGAGGATAATTTATAATTGAATATGTTATTTGTCTTACTTTAAAATAATAATTACTTATAATGTATATTTACTTCTTTTTTACTTTGCGCTTAGTAATTCCTATTGAATCATCTATATAATCAAATAACATTTCTTTAAATCTAATCCAAAATTTATCCATTATTTTTTTTACATCATTTTGTTCTAATGAAAAATGTGTTTTAGTAGAATTTTCCAAATAATGTTTATCTTTAAAATAACCTATTTTTAATTTAATAATATAAGTTTCAACTGGTGAAAATGTATCTAATATTGGTTTAATATCAAATACTTTTGTAAGGTATAATAATTTTTCATATGGATTAGATGGTATATCTTTTAAATCTTTATTTTGATTACTACTATATCTTTCTTCCTTTAATAATTCCTGCATTTTGGGAATTAAAATATTATTAAATTCCTTTAATTCATTTTTATATGTAAACTTACTAAAGTTATTTGAAAGTACAATACCTACAATATCTAATAATGTCCTTTCGTGTTCATCTAATTTATTATACATTTTAATTATTTGATATACGCTATAATCCCCAAAGTAATTAAACAAAATACCATAAGTCTTACTACTTAATGTAATAAAATCCTTTTTGGGTATATATTGGTAATTAAAACTATTTATATTTTTTTTCATATCTTTCCTCTTCCTATATTACTTTTATATATTATAGTTTTAATTAAATGAAGTCAATAATTTTAGCATATAATTCATTCGACAAAAAAAGACAATATTGCCTTTAAAACATAAGATCTAATATTATACTACTACATATTCCAAGAATTATTCCTCCTAGGACTTCTAATGGTTGATGACCCAATTGTTCCTTCAGCTTTCTAAAATTAAATTTTATATCATTTTCAAAAAGTTCATCAACTATTAAATTTATTGCTTGTGCTTGTTTACCACTTTGCATTCTAAGTCCCATAGAATCATACGCTATAATTAATGTAAAGACTAGCCCTATGGCAAATAAAGGTGATTCTACTCCTATATTTATACCAATAAGCGTTGTAAGTGAGGTTGCGAAAGATGTATGACTACTAGGCATTCCACCACTTCCATTAAAAAGTCTTCCCCACTTTAATTTATTACTTTTTATAGATTCAATACTAAACTTTATTATTTGACATATTAATAGTGTTAAAATTGGAATTATAATAAATTTATAATTGTTAAGTGACATTTTATTACACCTTCTCCAAATTTTTTATAAAATTTTTACTCTTTAAATATAATCCAGTATACCTATCATAATAGTTATCTAAAAATTCATTTATTTCATTTTGACATGTATTACTTACTTCTAATTTTGATATTTTAGATATATCTACATAATAAAATAATCTTATAAGTTTTATAGATTTATCACTGATTATTTTTTCTGTTGTCTTGCAATTACTACAAACATATCCACCTTTATCACTTGATAAAGTTACTATATTAGTTGTTGTTCCACAAACACTGCAACTATCTAAAATTGGCATAACTCCTAAATAATCTAAATACTTTAGTTCTATTATATTCATTATAATCTTTGGATTATACCCCTCATCTATTTTAATAAGACTAGAAATCATTATATCAAAAATCTTTTTATTTGTTTGTTTTATAACTTGTTCTGTTATTTCAAGTATAAATGTACTGTAACTAATCTTTTCTATATCTTTCATTATATTTTTTAAAGGATTTATTAAATCAACACTAATTAAGGTTGATAATTTTCCTTCTTTATAGGAAATATTAAAATATCCATAACTTAATTTAGTTGTAGTAACTCTGAAATCACTCTTTAAAGTTCTTGCTCCTTTAGCTATTACACCAATAATTCCATATTCTTTTGTTATTAAATTAATTATTTTACTTGTTTCACCATAAGCTTTTTCATTTAAAACAATACCTTCTACCTTTTTAATTTCCATTTATTAACTCAAAGCGATACACCTGTTTTTCATCAGGGTATTTTTCCTTATCAACCTTTGAAACAAATAAATCATATGGTCTCGCCCATATTTTACCATTATGTTCATATATAACTAAAAGTTCCTCTGTTTCTGAATGTGTAGCAATTGAAATTATTTTGCATATTCCACCTTTAAAATGTCTATAAATCTCTCCTATTTTCACTTGTATTTCCATCTACTATCTCCTTATACTTTAAATAATATTCTATTTTCCCCGTATTTTCAAATAACTTCCAAAGTATTTCTTTTTCCATAAATGTTTCACCCATTTAAATAATGGTCTATTACTAAATTATTTATTCATTCTTTGAAATCATTGTATCCAAATTCTTGTAAATATTTTTCTTTATCTCTCCATTTTTTTATCGTTTTTACAAATAATTCTAAATAAACTCTTTTTCCAAGTAGTATTTCTAATTCCTTACGAGCTTGTATTCCTATATTTTTAATTTTGCTTCCTCTTGAACCTATTATGATTTTTTTTAATGAATCTCTATCCACAATAATAGCAACATTTATTTTTGCATGATCTTTAGAATTTTCTATATTTTCTGTAATACATGTTATTGAATGCGGTACTTCATCGTCAGTTTGATTAAAAACTTTTTCTCTTACTATTTCAGCAATCATAAACGATAATGGCCTATTTGAAATTATATCATCATCAAAGTATTTTATATCATCTTTTAAATATTGTTTTAATACTTTTATAACTTCACTAACATTATTTTTCTTTAGTGCTGAAAGTGGTATTATTTCTTTGAAGCTATACAAGTCTTTGTATTCATTTATTTTTTGAAATATTTCTTCTTTGCTAATTTTATCTATTTTATTTATTACAAGTATTACATCTTTTTGGTATTCTTTTATTTTGTCTATTATATATTTATCTCCTGTACCTAAAGAGACACTTCCGTCAACAACCATTAAAATAATATCTGAGTCTTCCATACTATAATAGGACTGATTATTTAATACTTTCCCAAGTTTATGATTTGGTTTATGTATTCCAGGTGTGTCAACAAATATCATTTGTGAATCATTATCATTATATATTCCCTGTATTATATTTCTTGTTGTTTGTGGCTTATTAGAAGTTATTGCAACCTTTTTACCAACTATACTATTAATAAGCGTTGATTTTCCAACATTTGGTCTTCCTACTATGCCTATAAATCCGCTTCTCACTTTAAATCCTCTTCTGTAAATGGATAAGGGCATAATTCATTTACTTTAAATTCTTTATAATTACCATTTTTATCAAAACATGTGATTATATCATCTGGCAAAAAAAATTCACTTATAACTTGTCTACAAACAAAACAACAAGTACTTATTGTATTGCTATCTCCACACATAACATATAATGATTCAAAATCACCTTTTTTATATCCATTACTAATAGCACTTACAATTGCGCTTCTTTCTGAACAGATACTAGCTCCATACGATGCATTTTCTACATTTACTCCGTTAAATTCTCTACCATCCTTCATAACTAGGATACTTGCAACCCGAAATTTTGAATAAGGACTATAAGAATTATCTAACAATATTAGTAATTTATTTTTCATTATTTCTTGTTTATTCATAACTTCCTCCTATAATAGTTCTATTATTTTTGGTAAAAATATTATAACTCCTGAAACAAATGCTACAATAGAGAATACGAATACTGCTGCAGATGCTGTATCTTTTGCAATTTTAGCAAGTGGATGGTACTCTTTTGTGACTAAATCTACTAGCGCCTCTATTGATGTATTAATTAATTCTGTTGCCATAACAAGTCCAAAAAGAATAAAACAAACAAGCCATTCAAAATAGCTTATTTTAAGAAATATTCCAAGTGATATTACTGCTATACAAGCTATAATATGTATAGTCATACTTTGTTCATTTTTATATGCATAGATAAGACCTTGAACAGAGTATTTAAAACTATTGAGAAATCTCTTTATCCCACGTTTTTTAACTGTTTTTTGAAATTCCAAATCCATTTAAAATCAACTCCTGTTTTTCAAACATTATTTTTTCATCTTCTTTATTCATATGATCATAACCAAGTAAATGAAGTAAACCATGTACTGCTAAAAAAGCAAGTTCTCTCATTTCACTATGACCATATTCTTTTGCTTGTTCTTTTACTTTATCAATAGATATATAAATATCCCCTAAAACTCTATGATTATCTTGATATGTCACATCTTTAAAATCTTCTAAGGCAAATGAAATAACATCAGTTGGTCTATCAATACCCCTATACTCTTTATTTATTTTCCATATTTCATCATTATTAATTATAATAACATTAAATTCTAAGTTATTTAAGTTTTCCTTTTCTAACGCATATAAAAGTAAGGGTTTCAGAATATCTATATATTCTATTTTATCTTTTGTTTCATTAAAAATACCAATTTCTATCATTTCCATCACATAATAATTATAATATAAATAAATTCGTTTTACAATATTTACTTTATACAGAAAAAGAATGGCTATTGCCATTCTCCACTATATATATAATATTTACCATCACTTTGTTTTTTAAATGTAAATTTATATGTACTCATCTTTCCATTATTTACTAATTCTCTTACGACTGGTTTTACTGAATTAAAATTGTCACTTGATATAATTTGTAAATAATTTTTATTATTCTCAGCATTATCCGTTTTAAAATCAAATAAATAAATTTTATCAGAATCATATCCCAACTTAGAAGTAGTTTCCAACTCATTTAACATATATCCATTCCAAATTTTAAAAGGATTAACATAAACATAAATTTCATCATTTTTTTGTTCTACTTTGGAAATTATTGATCCTACAGTAATACCAAAACCGCCACCACAACCATCGCTTCCATAATAATTTTTTGTTTCTGAATCAAATGTAGTTGGATAATGGCAAATACCTTCATTAAATGTTCCATCACTATAATTTACTTCTTTTCCAAAAATTTTTTCAAAGCTATTTTTCATTTCTATTGCTGATAAAGAATTGGAAGCTTTAACTTTATCTCCACTTTGATATGTAATAATTTTACAATTATTATTTTCTTCCATAATATCACATTCAGTACGAATATTATCTTCAGCATTAATTAAAGAATACATCATCATTTCATCTCTTGTTAAACTATTTACGCTAAAATTTTCAAATAATGATATAGGGATTTGATTATCAATTGTTTCATTAATTCCCCTATGAATATAAACTAAATTATTAACTAGTTCACTATTTATATCTAATTCAACTACTTTATTTTCCGTATTTGTATTATTATCATTATTTTTTATACTACTATCATCCTTAAACATTTTATCATAAGCAATAAAGCATATTAAACCTATTATTATAATTACTAATAAAGCTATAATTACTTTAATTGTTTTATTTTCTTTTCTATTATTTTGAACTTCGTTCATTTACTATTCACTCCCTTTCATTACAATAATATTGTACCCCCCCCCCC